>CAYGNS010000634.1:0-1817 GCA_964351295.1 uncultured Gammaproteobacteria bacterium | reverse complement strand
CTCATTTTTTGTGGGACTGCCTATCGCATATATTCTTAACTGTTTTTACGATAGAGAAAAAGCACAGAGTCTAGCTGTGCAACACTTTGGACACCATCTTGACCGACTGTTTAGAGAATGTCAGACTTATGACAAGCAAATCCAACTGACGCTATCAGATGGGAAGCACTACATAGGCTATATTCGGCAGATTCCTGCGGAGCTGGGTAGTGAAAACTCTTACTTCACGATTATTCCAACTTTGTCCGGATATAGGGATCCAGTGTCTAAATCTGTGGTAATAAATACGTCATACGCTGAAATACTTGAAGAGTTAGAAGTCCCAGAGGTTGCGGAGGATCTAGGGCTTCAAAGAGATGACTTTAGAAGGTACTTGAGAGCTCAAGATGTTGTGATGGCTGGAGTTTACGATCCCGATGTTGTTCGCTATTTTGAGTCTAAAGTGGAGAAAAAAGATGAATGGGATAAGTCGCTGATAGAGGCTCTTAACAGCATTAACACTAATCTAAATAAAAGTAAGTGATTTTGATTTTGGGGGTATTCCTGGGGGTATATAAATATCTATTAAAAAATAAGTTAAATATAATCAATAGCATAGCCTCATTGTGTTGTTGCGGCCCCGGGCACCATTTTAAACTCCATGCTTCAACCTCCCTTTTTTCATCACGCTAGCGGTGAGCGAACCGGACAAGATCGTGCCGGTGTGTTTGGCACTTCCGTGTGCCTTGATGAAAACCACTTTTTAATTAGCAAAGTGTTCACAAACTCCGCAGAGGTAGACCCTAGTCATATCGATTAACCTGCAAAGCCATGTGCATCATTGCGCCAACCTAGACTAAGCGTGCTCGGGCTTGATGTTCGTACCCCATCGATGAATTTGCGCCAACGATATGTTTTCTAGTCAGCGTCTTCCACTCAACTCATACCAAACAATGTTTTAAGAGTACGGTTTCGGGCGATGAGATGGTCGGTGATCGCGTAGCAGCCCATAATGGTGGCACTGGTAAGCAGTGCAAACTCGGCTGGGCCACCCATGTTAAGCTTGGCAAGCCAAAACCCTGCTATCACAATAATGCTCTGGTGTAGGATATACCAAGGATAAACACGACTGTTTGCGTACACGATTGTGGCATTGTATTTGTTTAGCAAGCACGACCCCCAGCCCAATATACTCACGAGCCATAACCACTGATTAAAGGTACCCGTGATGCCTTTAAGGTGATCTAGCCAACCATCCTCAACACCTAGATTGCGCAGCAACATAAGTGTTGCATAGCACCCAATAGCGGCTATTAGAGTAGGCCACCTTAGTTGTGTGATGACTCTCCAAATCTCCACTTTATTGGATATTAGATAGCCAAGCATAAAGGTAGTGCCATACATGGCATGGGCATAGGCGTCATCATAAAGCGCGTGTGAAATTGGCTTGTCGTCGTCAAAAACGAGCTTCCACACTATTTGTAGCGAAACAGGTATCAAGATGATGCCTAGGGCGCCAATACGATTAAAAGCGGCTTCTAGTTGTAGACGTCGGGCGAGCCATGCCACAGGCACTAATACGAGCGTGTAGGCAAAGAGATAAGGAATAAACCACAGATGGTTCCATGTAAACCCAAACTCGCTGCCGTCAAAACTGTTGGCTGGCCAGCCTTGAAAGGTAAAGTAATGAACCAAAAACTGCAGATAGGTCATGTCAGCAAAATGTTGTGCGATGGTGCCGTTCGCAAGCGCCTGAATATAGGCTTGTGGAGGTACCACAATGAGGCAACCAAACAAGAAGGGGATTAATAAGCGCTTGCTGCGGCTCGCTATAAATA
>CAYGNS010000633.1:0-1817 GCA_964351295.1 uncultured Gammaproteobacteria bacterium | reverse complement strand
CTAGTAGAATTTGATTTACGCGATTTGTATTTGCGCGACATGCAGTTAATCGGGTGCACCGCGTGGGATGAACCTGTTTTTGCTAACCTGATTAGCTATATCGAGCGCGATGAGATCCAACCATTATTAGCGGGAACTTTTGCCTTGCACGATATCGTGAAAGCGCAAAAGCAGTTTTTGCAAAAAACGCACATTGGCAATTTTGTCTTGATCCCGCCTCAGGCCTAGAGCTCTCTAGCGCTAATCGCTATCGGCGGTGTACTCACTCACAAACATAGTGGTAGTACGCCCTTCGCGGCGTTCTTGCATTTGAAATGGCAGAAAATCGTGTTTCTTCGACAGCCATAAAATGAGTTCTTTTTCAGGCGCCAGCTCGCGAGCAAACACAATCTTAATTGTGTCGAGCGAACCAAAGATCGTATCCAGCATTTCACGCGATTTGGACTGAAACGTATAGCCTCGAATGCGCGACTTCTTGCCGTCTACAATATAAACAGCCTCGTTGATCTCCTGATCTTTAAGTAGAGCTAATGCATACGGCATGTTGCAATTGTCCACCACGTAGCCTTGCGGCATATCCAAAGTCTTTTGGTCGTTGAATTTTACTTTGCGCTCGCGCCAGTTAAAGTCTACCGAATACTCTATTTGCTCTGGACGACCACCGGTGTAATTTTGGCTTTGTGCTCGACCAGCCACCACATCAAAATCGCAGGACTCAATCAAATTTCCTACCAGTATCGCGGCCATACCTTCGGCTTTGGTTTGTGTTGCCACGGTAAAGCGTCCTTCACTTAAACTGATTTGGGTTTCGACTCGACCCAAAGTGGCTTTACCAAACCGCTCACTGTCTAACTCGAGTTGATAGGTAATCTTGCCTGGCTCAAATGCGGCGGCCCAACTGGGAGCGCTTAGCAAGTAACCACACAAAAGCAGTCCAACTTGGCCACAGCGTAAGGCCCATCTAAACCCACTGTGACTTGCACGGCAGACTGTAGTGACGCGGCCTAATTGCGCCTGTGACAAATTTTGTGGTCGCGGTAATGTAATTAAAGTGAGCATTGAGTGAGTTATAAACCGAGTGAGTGGTTGCTGGGGTTTGGCGAGCGCGAGCCAAGTTAGCTCACAGGTCAAAGGTTTGCAACTGCTCAGGTGAAGTTTCACCGTCTAGTAATACTTTGCCATTTGCTACGCTGAGCCGCTGTTCGGCAAACCACTTGGCTGCCAATGGATAAATTTGATGCTCAATTTTAAGCACTCTTTGTTGCAGTTCGCGTGCGAGCGTTGTGCTGCCTATGCGTAAACGACCTTGCACAATAATGGGGCCCGCATCGACCTCTGGTACCACATAGTGCACACTGGCGCCATGCCACTGTTCATGAGCATCGAGCGCACGCTGGTGTGTGTTGGTGCCCGCGAACTTAGGTAGTAACGAGGGGTGAATATTGATAAGTCGACCCGTAAACTGTTCGACAAAGTCAGCGGTTAGAATGCGCATAAAGCCGGCCAGAATCACTAAATCGGGAGCCAGCGCGTCGATTTTTTTGGCCAGTGCTTGATCAAAGCTGGCGCGGCTGGAAAAACCAGTGTGTTCAATCACTGCCGTTGCGATGCCTGCTGTATTTGCGCGTTCGAGCCCCCCAACGGCAGGTATGTTGCTGATTACCAGTTTGATGTCTAACGGGAGTTGCTTGGCCGCTATGGCGTCGATGAGCGCTTGTAAATTGCTGCCGCTGCCCGAAATCAAGACTACGGCCGTGGCGGAACTGGGCCTAGTCATTGTTGGGTTCCTGTTATCACTCTTGAACACTCTCTAGCAC
>CAYGNS010000632.1:0-1828 GCA_964351295.1 uncultured Gammaproteobacteria bacterium | reverse complement strand
ATTCTGGCATTGCCGCTGGATGGCTCGTTGTTCATAAGCTCGAAAAGTTTTTCTATAGGCATGGTGGTAAGCTTAAGCGTACTCGGCTATACCATCTACGCGCAAACTCTAGGGGTACTGTCACTTATTGCCATATTGGCGTTTGTGGGTTCATTTGCCATGTCGATGGGACCAATCGTGTGGGTCGTTATTTCCGAGATGTTCCCCAACAAAGCGCGCAGCCTAGGTATGGCCATCGCTGTAGGAGCGCAGTGGCTGTTCAACGGAATCGTGGCTAATTCTTTCCCAGTAGTGAATCGTAGTGAGTTAAACGAAATGGCATTTAATGGCGCACTGACCTATTTCTTGTTCGCGTTCTTCTGTGCCTTGGCCTTTATCTTCGCGTGGCGCTACTTGCCAGAAACGAAAGGCAAATCACTAGAAGAAATCGAAACCATGTGGGCAAAGTAGTCAGTGCACTTTAGTGTCGGATGTGCATTCCGGCGCCTCTGCGCGGGAATGCACAGGGGTGTTAGGACTCACTTAGACTATAAAGAAGCAGCAAAATGTACTCTTCGTATATAGCGGCGATTTTAAGTAGCTGGGAGAGTCACATTCAATATCATCTGTGGTGTGACGTCACCAATCGCTAAGTATAGTCGTTCATACTTGCACGTGCACAACCATTGTCTATCCAGAAGCCAGCCATATTTATCTCGCTTGATCCGCCCGTGCGATTTACCTCGAGTGGTCAGCTTCAGATAGTGATTGATTCCATACGCACGCAATACGAATCGTTAACGATCGTTCGAAGACAGTATTCAGAGCCATTTTCTCACGCTGTAATTGCGAGTGTATTGAAAAGAACTCTCTAGAGCCTCTTGGCTGATATTAGCTTTAAGACGCTCGCCGTCAGGCATCTTTTTTCAGTCAGGAATAAATTCTAAAATTCTACTTCGAGCAAATGCCTAATCTTTGTTGACTCTAAACACCAGCACCACATTGCCTGGCATTTGGTTTACGTAACTGTATCCGCTCTGTACAACTAGATAGCCGTTACCAACGGAGATTGACCCAGCATTGTCGAGCGAACCTCCGTGTCCTTTAACTCCGTTTAGAGTCTGATAAAACTTTTTGGTGTCGTATTCCCAAAATACAAAACCTGTATCTGGGTTAAGCGCCTGAAGCTTACCATTCAACGTGCCCGCTAATATTGCATCGTCTAATCCAAGCGCCGCGCCAGAATTCCCATAGTATGGTGGGCAAGTTGGCCAAGGTACCTTAGGCGTACCAGTGGTCATATCCATCTCTTCCAAATTGATAAAGCAACCTCGGCTACTTTCATGACGCCATAAAGTTTTACCGCTTGATACGTCTAATGCAACCATCCCCGCGCGCGGCTCGTACTCCCATTGTGAAATGGACCATTCAGGGTCAGCAATAGGCACAAAAATCCGGCTGTTCACGACAGTCATCCCCCAATGAATACCTCCGAGAGGTGTGCCGCCCGAAAGACGTTTATTCCAAATAACCGCGCCATTTTTTTCTGGATCCAATGCCCAAACATCACCAGACTTTTGACCAGCAAGCAAGATGTCTTTGCCATCATTGTTTTTGGTAATAATAACCGAAGCACCAAAATCAAAATCGGGGCCTGGGCTTTCTGGGCAGTTAGGGCCATCTTTGCCTCCCATCCAACTTGTACAGGCTAAATTGTAAGCGTCGTTTTCGGTGGCTTGGAACACCCACTCCGGTTCACCAGTATCGAGATTAAGCGCAATGATTGCGTCGCTGGTTATAGTTGTTGGCTGAGAATAATTTTGGCCCGTACCCACGTAAAGGACATTAC
>CAYGNS010000631.1:0-1838 GCA_964351295.1 uncultured Gammaproteobacteria bacterium | reverse complement strand
CATTGTGGGCAAAAAAGAAGCCACTGATAGCAAAGGTCAATATCTGCATCAGGGCATTGCAACTCGCGCGTTCGAGCGCAAGTTTAACTTGGCAGACCACATCGAAGTAATCGGTGCAGACTTGAAAGACGGCTTGCTGAACATTCGTCTACTCAAGGAAGTTCCTGAGGCGATGAAGCCAAAAACCATTAGCATTGGCGATGGCAACCGCACCTCGGCTCGCGTACTCGACCATAAGCGCGAAGAAGCGGCCGCTTAAACGCTGACGCTACAACCACGATTTGACTGCAGCGACTGATCTCTACAGTACGAAAGCGATAGTACGAAAGCGGCAGTCAGGCGGTAAAATCGCCACAAAAGAAAGGCAAGCGAAGGCTTGCCTTTCTTTTTAGAGCATGGATAACATAAAATGCGGGGAATACCCGCTGCGGCAGACCCGCTCCAGCACACCTAGGGCGCAGACTGCGCTATAGTCTTGAGTTGTTAGAAGGATGTTAATGTTTTGAGATATTTCGCCGCTCCAATAGTATTATCCTCGTCAACTTCAGGTTTGCCCCGATAAATAGTCCTCATGACATCGCCTCCTAGTCGAACAGAATTAGAAAAAGCGTTGCGAGCTCGTCGAGCTCGTAGACCTACCGCACAGGCTCGCGATGCACATCCTTCTGCTGAGCTGCATGCTCCAGGTAGACGAGACACCAAAATACTCGGAGGCGATCCTCGCGGTGTGAAAAGCAAGAGCGTGCGCCATTATTTCTGGAGCAAACTACGGTCCTTTGGAATAGTCAACACCGTAGCATCCACGCTGGTACTGCTCATTTTGGCTGCCTTTTTTTGGCCCAGCGATCCTAAGGGTGTGCAGGAGGTGGCGGTTGCTGCACCGAGCGCCGAACCACTCGCTATTTATACTGAGTCGCGAGCAGACGAGATTCCCGAGCTTAATGAAGGCGTTGCGGATTCCTTTGTGCGCGAGACCGATATTCCGCGAGCCGATGAATTTCGAGAGCAGGATTATATTGAAACACGCAGCAAGGAACTGCTTGAACTAGCTGAGACCCAGCTCACTGCGGGCAACTACACATTGCCGGCAGGCAATAATGCGGCCGAGACATACCGCGAAGTGCTGGAATTAAATTCCAACAATGTTGATGCGCAGCGCGGCATTGAGTACATCGCAGGGCGCTTTTTGAGCACAGGCACCACGGCCGCAGAAAAAGGTAATTTTACCGCGGCGCGCGCATCGCTTGAACGCCTCGCTGAATTAGATACGGATGCCCCCGCTTACACACAACTCAACCAAATCATTGAAGACGCTGAACGAGCTGCGGAAATAAGCAGTTTACTCAAGCGTGCAAATAAGGCGTTCGAAGCCGAGAATTATATTTTGCCTGCCCAGAACAATGCGTGGTCGTTGTTTAAGCAGGTGCTTGTACTTGATGCGGAAAACAAGGCGGCAAGCACAGGTATTGCCCGAATCGCTGACGTCTATATTGGTTTGGCGAATACCGCGGCCATCAGTGGCGAATACGAAGCCGCGGCGGGTTATTTAGCCACGGTTGGCGTGATTGATCCAGAAAATCCATCGCTGGAGATTGTTGAGCAAATAATTAGCACGGCACGACCTTTGGCCGACCGAGCACGCGTTTCACAAGCACAAGAGCGCAGCAGCGAGAGGGAAAAGCAGCCCACCACGGACGCTGCCAGCACCACGGAGCCAGTTGCCGCACGGCTAGAAGCGAGCAGCACAGACCGTCACGAGGCCCCCATCGAAACACCAAGTGCCGAATCAACTTCGCTGGATACCACCGCCGTGTCGCAGTCACGCACCCCGGCACAAG
>CAYGNS010000630.1:0-1839 GCA_964351295.1 uncultured Gammaproteobacteria bacterium | reverse complement strand
CCGTAGAAGCGCTTTTCTCTTAAGATGTTGCTGAAGTTATTGAAGTTCAGTGGTGCGGTATCAAATATCGGCACATCGCTCTGATCTTCATCGGGCGCATAGACATAATACACGCGGGGTTCCAACGTTTGCAGCGTTGACTCACCAAACCAAGAACTGTTCTTTTCGAGGTAGATACCGGCATCAACGCTTAAGATTGGCACGGTAAAACTCGGGCTCTCTTCGGCGCCTGGGCGCACATTGTCTAAGCTATAACTGCGGTGATGCAACGAAACACGGGGTTTTACAAACCCCCAAATATTTTCAAACGGAACTTCAACATAGGGGTTAAGCGTTGTGCGTGCGCCTTCTAAGCGATTTTCTGCGGCAAAGTCGGTATAGCTTGCATACATCCCGATATTCGAATCGAACGGCCCACGCGGTAAATTAGTCGAAAACGTAACGGCCGGCTTCCTTTCGTAGGGTGTGGCGTTTTGGAACAAACGCTCATCAATAATTTGATACTCGTTAGCACGTACGCCCACTCGAAAGTACTGATGCGAATAATCTAAACGCGCATCGCGCGGTACGTAGGACGCGCTAAACAGACCCACGTCATCACGTAAATCATCAAAGTACTGCGGATCAGACACGTCATTATAATTAACACGCAACGACAAATCGTCCGTAATCATTTGACCATAACGAACGGTGAGCAAGTCTCGGTCGTCGCCAAAAATATCATCACTCGGCAAATACTCTCCGTAGAGCAAGGCACCCACTCGCTCACTTTCGTAGCGGTATTCCCCAGCCATTTGTAGGCCGCGATCAGTATAAAGACGGGACGTAATCGTGGCATCTTGATTAGGAGCAATATTCCAATACCACGGCACTTCAACGATCGTGCCCGACTCTTCATCGGAACCAAAACTTGGAATTAACAGGCCAGTTTTACGCGCATCGTCAAGCGGAAACGATAGATACGGGCTATAGAAGATAGGCACGCCCTTGAATCGAACCGTGGCGTTGCGCGCTTTGCCAACTCCGCTAATACGGTCCAAGGCTAACTCGCGCGCACTGATAATTACATCGTCGTTGCCTTCAGCACAGGTAGTGTATTGGGCGTTCTCAAGCCTTACCATGCCCTCGCCTTCAAGGTTTACTTTGTCGGCCGATCCTCGCGCTTCAATTTCTACTGTATCTATTCCATCCGCGCTCGTAATACCTGAGGCTAATTTAAACTGGGTGTCGTTGAGCACTCCGATTTGCGTGGGCGCGTGTACATCAATCGCGCTACTGCTTAAATAATCACCCGCAGGGGAAATCATCTCGACATTGCCAGAGGCAACCACACGTTCACTGGCTCGATAGTACTCAAGTCGGTCCGCCACGATCGTTTGCCGGCCCTGCGAAACCTCGGCATCACCCTCTAAAACCACAAGGTCTTCTCCCTCAGCCTGCATATTGTCGGCTTCTAACGATATGGCATACTGCCCGTCCTTATTGGGCTTAGCACTAGGCGAAGCCAGTTGAATGGTGGACGGTACACAAACACAGTTGACGCCTTTGCAAGCGGCAACGGCATTCGTCGAAACGACGCTGAACATTAAAACCGCAACCGCACTTAACACTTTTGCCAGCGTTGCTTGGGCCAATCTAAAAGCCGTCTGCGGATGTATACTTGAACGGGTCAAGCCACTTATACCCTGTGTCAACTCAATTGAAATAGTGTCGATAGAGCGGGAGTGGGCAGAACGAGACGTGACAGAACGAGACTTGAAAAACCGTGCGCGCATAGATTAAATCCTCGACCGAAAATTTTGGCTGGCTGGAAATGTAATTTTATAATTCGGTTATTAT
>CAYGNS010000629.1:0-1840 GCA_964351295.1 uncultured Gammaproteobacteria bacterium | reverse complement strand
GCCATTGACGATGCAGGCTTGGAGTTTGACGAGATTAAAAATCCGCAAGTGGGTTTGATTACGGGTTCAGGCGGTGGCTCTCCATCCAATAATATTTTGGCCGCTGAAATTGCTAAAGAACGTGGCGTGAAACGCATTGGCCCCTATGCCGTTCCTAAGACCATGGGCAGCACCACATCGGCGTGTCTGTCTACTTTGTTTGGAATTCAAGGTACGAGTTATTCCATTAGCTCGGCCTGTTCAACCAGCGCCCATTGTATTGGCCACGCAGCCGACCTTATTCGTGCCGGACGACACCACACCGTATTCGCGGGTGGGGGCGAAGAAGAGCACTGGACGATGTCTATTTTGTTCGATGCGATGGGGGCTATGTCGAGCAAGTACAACGATACCCCGACTAAAGCATCGCGTACTTATGATGTCAATCGAGATGGATTTGTGATTGCCGGTGGTGGCGGAATATTAGTGCTTGAGGAACTTGAGCATGCTCGTGCAAGGGGAGCCAAAATTTATGCTGAAGTGGTTGGGTTTGGCGCCACTTCGGATGGCTATGACATGGTTGCTCCTTCAGGCGAAGGTGCGGTACGTTGTATGCAACAGGCAATGGAGGGCGTTAGTGCACGCATAGACTACGTGAATACGCATGGCACGAGTACGCCTGTTGGCGATGTGAAAGAGTTAGAGGCTCTAAAGATCGTTTTTGGCGATAAGATTCCTTACATCAGTGCAACTAAGTCTTTGTCGGGCCATGCGCTTGGCGCGGCTGGCGTGCATGAGGCTATTTACTCGCTGTTGATGATGCAGGCGGGAGAGCTTGCGGCGTCGGCCAATATCGAGACCTTAGACGAGGTGGCCGTGGGTATGCCAATTCTCACGGAAAATCTCAAAACCAAAATCACCACGATTATGTCGAATAGTTTTGGATTTGGCGGCACCAACGCCACACTCGTATTTCAAGCGCTCGACTAACCTATTGAGCGCCCATCGCGAAGTTTTTGCTGCGATCTAATCTGCTGGCAAAAGCTCGCGCGTAATAGTCATTCACGTTGCCTAGAGCGTGTGCCGATTAAACTTCGGCCACGCGGCATTGCGCGTTTATCTCCTCTGAATTAACTCATCAGGTTCTATATGCGGGAACATCGAATCGTCGGCTATTGGCTACTGGCATGCGCCAGTGTGGTGTATTTAATGATTGTGGTGGGTGGTATGACCCGCTTGACACAGTCGGGCCTGTCGATGGTTGAGTGGGACCCAATCATGGGTATTATTCCCCCGCTCAGCGAAGCCGCTTGGATCAGGGTTTTTGAGCTATATCGCTTATCCCCAGAATATATAAAAGTAAATGCAGGGATGTCTTTAGACGCGTTTAAAGAGATCTTCTGGTGGGAGTATGGGCACCGTGTACTGGGACGAGTGATCGGGATGATCTATCTTATTCCGCTACTCTACTTTCTCGTTAGGGGCTGGATTCCTAGACGCTGGTTAGGTCGGCTTGCAGCTTTGTTTGTACTGGGTGGTTTGCAAGGCTTAATGGGTTGGTACATGGTGCAAAGCGGTCTTGTGGATATGCCGAGGGTTAGCCAATATCGACTCACGGCTCACTTAGGACTCGCCTTGGTTATCTTTAGTTTTATGTTGTGGTTTGCGCTCGATTTTTTGCGCAGTGAAACGCGTCATCAGCAGGCGTCGTCGTTGTATCTCAGCTTAACCGCATTGAGTGTGTTCGCTGTGTTTTTGATGATGCTCAGCGGTGGGTAGGTCTGCGGTGCTCGTGGTGGCTTTATTATGAACACAGTTGCGAGCATGACTGCCGGTGGGCGTGCGACGGGTGTGCTGGGGG
>CAYGNS010000628.1:0-1844 GCA_964351295.1 uncultured Gammaproteobacteria bacterium | reverse complement strand
TTGCTGGCTAATTGCCTTGGTAGACGGAAACCTAGACGCGCATGAACGGCATACGGTGCGCAAGATCGCAGGGCTCCTGTATTTGAATGACCGCGAAATTATAGTCGCCAAGGAAGCCGCAGCGCAGCGCCTTGCTGAGTCCTAAATGCGCTGATAGTGCACGACAGTTAGCAGGTCTCGTGTGCGAAAAAACAGCGTAAAATTAGGGTAATCAACACAACGGTCAGTTAAGCTCTTACGGCTCCTAGCAATGCAACGCCTGTGCTATTAGAATAATCGCCGAGCACGGAGTTTACTGAGCTCTGCTATGCCGCAATTTACCGCCGCTAGCGCAGCGCGAATCGGCTCAGTTACTTTTTTGCCTGTGCCAAATTTGTATTTTAACGCTACCGTTCACTTTCAACCCTTGCACCCCATGTCAAAGAACCCCAATGGTTACACCCTGTCTACCCCACTCTCCCATTTCAGCAAGCTTTCGGCTATGCGCTTAATATCTAGCCCAAAGTGGCTATTGTTAGCGCTCAGTTTGCTCTTTCTGAGTGCTTGCAGTCAGGATTGCGATTGCGATACGGCGACCAACGAATCAGCGAGCGCAGCGAACGAAAAGATTACGCTACGCGTAGCGCACGGCTGGCCTAAAGGCTATCCAGTGTTTGCAGAGTCGGTTGATGACTATGCCCGCCTAGTGAGCGATTTGTCCGATGGCCGAATTGAGCTTACCGTTGACAGCGCCACCAAGCATAAATCGGCGTTTGGCATCTTCGATTTTGTTAAAAGTGGCCAGTACGATATTGGTCAAACTGCCTCGTATTACTACGGTGGCAAAGATCCCGACGCCCTATTCTTCTCGTCGATGCCATTTAGCATGACAACGGCCGAGCAAACGGCCTGGTTTTATCACGGCGGCGGCTTGGAGCTGGCCAACGAGGTTTACGCTAAACATAATATTCAGCTCATGCTTGGCGGTAACACAGGTATGCAAATGGGCGGCTGGTTTCGTAATGAAATCAAGAGCATAGAAGATCTTAACGGTCTTAAAATGCGCATTCCTGGTTTTGGCGGTAAAGTAATGGCGGGCGTGGGCGTAGTGCCTACCAATATTCCTGCTGGCGAGCTTTATCAAGCGTTAGAACGTGGCACTATTGATGCCCTTGAATGGGTGGGCCCTGGACTTGATTTGCGCATGGGCTTTCACAAAGTGGCACCCTACTACTACACAGGATGGCATGAACCGGGCACCGAACTCCTTTACTTTTTTAATAAAGATAGTCTCGCCAAGTTACCCGAATGGGCGCAACACATATTGCTCAATGCGGCCAAACTAACCGCTTACAATATGTCCACTGCAACGTTTGCCGCGAACGCCGACAGCCTTGAGATAATGCAGGAGCAATTCCCTGATTTGCAAATTCGCCAATTTCCACCAGCCGTGATCGACGCATTAAAAGCGTCCAATGAACAATTGCTGACTGAAGAGCTTGCGCGCAGCGACATCGCTAAAAAAATTATTGAATCACGCGCGGCGTATCTTGAAAAAGCGCGTGCTTGGACCGAGGTGGGTGTAAAGGCTTACCTAGATTCCATGTCAGAGTGAGCGCAGTGAGGCAAGTGCCACTCAATCAAGCGTATTTGACCTTGTTAGCGTAGTTCTCACTGGCTAGTTTTATGCAATCTTTTAAAGCAACGATCGACCGATTAAGCCTCTGGTTAGGCAATATCGCGGCGGGTCTACTTATTTTCCTGGTGCTGTTAATCACCTACAACGTGATCATGCGCTACACACTGCGCCCGTCGACTTTAGATTTAGAGGACCTGTCGTGGCACAATTATGCGGACGATATAAT
>CAYGNS010000627.1:0-1845 GCA_964351295.1 uncultured Gammaproteobacteria bacterium | reverse complement strand
CCCTGAAAACTATTTTTGGCGACGAGATACCGCAGCCCATCGACTATCAGATCACGCGTTGGGCCTCTCACCCTTTTGCACGTGGTTCGTACTCCTTCAATACCATAGGTTCAACCCCCAAAATGCGCAGAGCACTGGCAAACCCCGTTAACGGGCAATTGTTTTTTGCTGGAGAAGCGACCAGTGTGGATTACTTCGGAACCGCGCATGGTGCTTATTTGTCTGGTTTGCGCGCGGCAAAAGAACTTTTATCTTCATGACTGTTACGGCCAAGTCGTTGCTGCAGCCCAAGCTCTTTTTTGTTTCCGGTAATTACATATTTCTGGCCCTTAATCTGATGGAGCAATTGCTTGGGAATTAACGGGGGCAGTCTGAAGCGGGGTTAACGGGAACAGTCGCATTATGCTCTTTGCATTATGCTCTTTAGGTCGGCCGTATAGCTAGGTCGTGTAAGTAGACTAATTCGCTGAAGTAATCTCGTCCCCGACAACCTAGCAAGCGACAATTAGAATCACTCAATCGTTGAGAGGTATAGCACCATGCGAAAAAGTACTATTACCGCGATCTTTCTAGCGCTTCTGTCTTTCGAATCAGTAGCCGCTGATTGTGTGATTCTATTGCACGGCTTAGCGCGTTCAAACGCGTCAATGTCTAAAATGGAAGAAGCGCTAGTCGCCGTGGGTTTTAACGTTGTTAATCATGGCTATCCTTCAAGACAAATGGAGGTAAGCGAACTTGCGGCGCAAGCTGTACCTCAAGCGCTCGCGAACTGCCCAGAAAACACCGGCGTTCATTTTGTTACTCACTCGATGGGTGGCATCCTGGTTAGGCAATACCTATCGGAAAATCCCATTGTTAATCTCAAGCATGTGGTGATGCTCGGCCCTCCAAATAGAGGGAGCGAGGTGGTGGATCGATTAAGAGATGTGCCGGGTTTTAAAGCTATAAATGGGCCGGCGGGTTTGCAGCTGGGTACGGGTGAGTTTAGTGTACCTAACGAGCTTGGTCCGGCGGACTTTAGCTTAGGCGTGATTGCCGGCACCCGCAGCATTAATTTAATTTTGTCCTTAATGATTCCGAACACTGATGACGGAAAAGTGTCGGTTGAGAACACTAAGCTCGAAGGAATGAAAGACCATATTGCTATGCCCGTAACCCACCCATTCATGATGAAAAATGAACAAGTTATAGAGCAGGTAATCTATTTCCTTCAGCATGGGGCGTTTCGCCACGAGGACTCTAATTAAGTGGGTGTGAAATAAAGTGTTTGATTGGTTAAGACGGCGTCAGCTACAAAAAGCGTTTAATCAATACGTATATAAGCTTGGGCCGGCTTTAACGACACGCTATGGTTCGTTCGATCAGTTTACGGTAATGCAGATTCAGGCGACGGCGCAATTTCTAAAATTAGATACTCGATTTATGGCTTATGCGGTGGCCCTATACCGGCACCAGGAGTCTGAGAATACGCTGAACCTTCTAGGGGTGGACCAAGCCTTCTTGGATCAGCTCCGCTTAGAAATTGCCAATTCGCTATTCAACGGTAATCTGCAGTATAGTGCTAATGATGTTCTGGGCTTGAGCAAGAAAATTTGCTGGCGCGGAGGCGCGCCCCCAAATTGGATGGCGAATCGATTCGGTCAAACGAGTATATAAAGTGTAACTGGGAGGCTGTATGAGTTCTTCGCTAGTGTCGATAAAAGTGTTTGCGGTATATGTATTTATTACGGGGCTCGGTTTAATGCTGATTCCCAATCTATGGCTCGCACCGCTGGGTTTTCCGGCAACCGACGAAATATGGGTGCGCGTGCTCGGTCTAGTGGCCATTGTTCTGGGGTTTTACTA
>CAYGNS010000626.1:0-1858 GCA_964351295.1 uncultured Gammaproteobacteria bacterium | reverse complement strand
TTATAGATTTATCGAGTGAAACCATGTACGAGATTAGTCAGCTACTGCGCGAGCGTTACTCATGCCGCGACTTTACCGACCAGTTGTTAGAGCCAGCCGTGCTCGACGACATTCTAGCCGATGCCATGCGCTCGCCGAGCTGGTCTAATACCCAGCCCTACCGTCTTGCTGCTGCCGAAGGCGAGATTAAAGATAAACTGTCGACAGAGTTTAAGCGGCGGTATGCAAAGGCCGCGCAAATTCAGCGTGGTTCTAAACTAAAGCAATTTCTGGCATTGCTTACCGGCAATGAAGGTTTGCCAAACGGCGATTTTAAACAAGCGCTCGTGTATCCCCCTGAATTGCAAAAGCGCCGCTTAGTTACGGCCAAGGGATTATATTCTTTGCTAGGCATTCAACGCGGTGAGGCGGCTAAACGTGATGCACAAATGGCACGCAACTTCGAATTCTTTGGTGCACCCACCGCACTCTTTATTTTTGTACATAAAGGGTTGGGCGCGTATAGCGTATTAGATGCCGGCATTTTATTGCAGAGCATTATGTTGGCAGCGCAAGCCCGCGGGGTGGCGAGCTGTGCGCAAGGCGCTTTGGCCGTTTGGCGCAGCCCGCTTGACGAGCATTTCGACATACCCAAAGACTATCAATTACTCTGTGGGATCTCGCTGGGCTATGCATCTAACCACCCAGTTAATCGCTACGCGACGGAGCGACTCACTGCGGCTGAGCTCATGCTGAGCAAAAGAACTTAATCTTGAGAACTATAACGTGTTCCCGTGCTCATCTTCATTTCCACGCAGGGCAAACGCCTACTCCGCCGCTTGGTAAACAATTTTCCCATCTACTACCGTCAGTAAAATCTTGCCCTGTAGAATCTGTTTAGGATTAGCGGTGGCCAAAGTAAAGGGGTCGATGCTCATTACCGTTACATCACCCCAATGGCCTGGTTTTAACACGCCAGTTACTGATTCTTGAAATGCCGAATAAGCGGCCCAGTTGGTATAGCCGCGAATGGCTTCTTCAATACTCACGTTCTGCTCTGGGTACCAGCCCTGCTCTGGCTCGGCTTGCTTATCGCGTCGAGTAACGGCTGCGTGTAAAGCATAAAAAATAGAGTGATCGGAACCTGGTAGATCGGAATTAAACGTAAGGGCTACATCATTTAAACGCAAAGTTCGCCAAGCATAGGCGCCTTTTATGCGTACGGAACCCAAGCGGTCTTCTGCCCACGTTTTATCTTCCACGGCATGCGGTGGTTCCATCGACGCAATTAGGTTAAGAGACTTAAATCGTGCAAAATCGTCAGGGTGAATTACTTGCGCATGCTCTACGCGATGTCTAAGCCCAGCGCTGGCAGAATGCTTGTTTTCCACCGTCTTTAAAAAGTCTAATACTTCGCGATTGCCAGCATCCCCAATGGCATGCACACCAACCTGAAAACCGGCGACGATTAAATCTTCTACTATCTGCGCATCAAAACCATATCCGTCACCACTCACTCCACGGTGTCCGGGCATATCGCTGTAATCCTCTAACAGTCGTGCCCCGCGCGAACCTAATGCGCCATCGTAATAGGCTTTAACCGAGCGAATATCTAAAAAGCCATTTGGATCCGTCTGTGGGCCTTTGTTTAGCCATTGTTTGGCAAGCGCTTCGTCACGCGCCGAGAGCATGGCGTACATGCGAATAGGGAGTTGCTGTTTAGCGTTTAAATATTCCAGCGCCGCAACATGCAGCGTTTCGGCACCCGCTTCGTGCACAGACACATAGCGGTCTTTGGCCATTTGTTGCATGCCTGAGCGAATGTAGCCAGCAAATTCGGCGACGCTAGGTTTGGGAATGGCGTCGCTTAGTAGCGTTG
>CAYGNS010000625.1:0-1859 GCA_964351295.1 uncultured Gammaproteobacteria bacterium | reverse complement strand
TTCCCTCCCTAGTTGTTCAACTAACTTTACATTGGCCCCTCGTTATATGCGCCTTGCGGAGTCCCCTTTAGCAGTGTTGATTTGCGCGCTCCCGATTTGCAGCGTTTTCCGCGTTTTAAAGTAGCGCTTGAGCATGCGCAAACAGTAGAACTTGAGCCTGGTGACGCGCTGTTTATACCGAGCCCGTGGTGGCATGCGGTTGAATCAACGGCGCCACTGAATTTGCTGATCAATTACTGGTGGTCGGCAGCGGAACAATCGCCACTCACCGCCAATCAGAGTTTGATTCACAGCATGGTGTCCATCGCAAGTATGCCCACCGAGCAGCGCCGCGCATGGAAAGCGTTTTTTGATTATTTAGTGTTTCGCCTAGAAGACGACCCCACCGCACACCTTCCTAACGACATACAGGATGTAGTTACGACCTTGAGCCCTGAGCAAGAACAGCAAGTGCTGGATTATCTAACGCCGCGCAAAGATTAACTGTTCTCTTACCGTCACGCCACCGCCGAGCGGCAGTAGTGTTGAATAAAGTCGATGTGTTGCGGCATGTTTTGTAGCTGCTTTGCTACTCGTTGTTCGATCGTATCTAAAAATGTCTTGAGTTCCTCGTCGCTCATCATGTTCACAATCGGATGATACTGCTCAGGCATAAGACCCTGACCTAGCATTACTTGCGTCCATGAGTTTTCGCCAAACAACTCAGTTGGGTTTTTAAACACACGACCCGTCTGTTTAAAGAGCTCGATGCGGTGCTTGAGAGAATCGGGAATGTCCATCGAACGGCAATAGCGCCAAAACGGGGTGTCGTCGCGGTTGGTCACGTGGTAATGCAAAATAATGAAGTCGCGAGTATGCGTCATCTCGTTATACATTTGCCGATTAAACTCTTCTACATCGGGTTGACGAATACCATCAAACGGGAACATCTGCATCAAACGCGTAATGCTGCGTTGAAAGAAGTGAATACTGGTAGATTCCAGCGGCTCAATGAAGCCACTGGAAAGGCCCATCGCCACGCAGTTTTTAGTCCAGTGTTTGCGGCGTGTACCCGCTTTAAATTTAATCACGCGTGGTTCGTTTAGAGGTTTGCCCTCTACATTGTCTTTGAGCATTTGGATGGCTTCGTCGTCGCTCTTATAACGACTACAAAAAACCAAGCCGTTACCAACCCGCGACTGCAAGGGAATACGCCACTGCCAACCCGCATCACGTGCAATGGAACGAGTGTACGGAATGGGGTTAGCCACGGTTTCGGTTTGCATTGCTACAGCCGAATCGCAGGGGAGCCAATGGCTCCAGTCATCGTAACCCGCATGAAGTTTTTGTTCGATTAACAGACCATAAAAGCCACTGCAATCGATAAACAAATCACCCTCTACCACCTGGCCCGAAGCGAGTTTTACATTTTCGATGTAACCCGACTCACCATTTAAACTCACGTCTACAACTTTACCTTCTTGGCGTACTCCACCGTGTTTTTCGGCCAATTCGCGTAGGAACATGGCATATAGGCCAGCATCGATGTGGTAAGCATAGTTGAGGCCTAGTTTAGGCATAACCGCAAACTTTTCGGCTTTAGCGGCTACGAGCTCAGAACAATAATCGCCAAACTCTCTGGCAATACCTAACTTACGGCCTTTAAGCCAAAAATGTTGAAACCCGGCCGCCCAACAATCCCGCCCGGTAAACCCAAACGAATGAATATAATCTTCGTTTACGTTGCGCCAGTTTTCAAACGAAATGCCGAGTTTGAACGTGCCGTTAACGCGGGCCAAAAACTCCTGCTCATTAATACCCAACAGTTCGTGGTGAGTGAGCAGCGTTGGGATAGTGGCTTCGCCCACACCCACGGTAGG
>CAYGNS010000624.1:0-1874 GCA_964351295.1 uncultured Gammaproteobacteria bacterium | reverse complement strand
ATGTTGAGCCAGCTGATTTGCGTAATGGCGGCGATCTCTTGAACATTTTGATAATGCAAGCCATGGCCTGCATTGGCACGCAATCCGCAGTCAACTGCAGCAATCGCACCGGCTCGAATGCGTTCAAGTTCCGAGTTAGCTTGACCCTCTGACGCATTGGCATACTCGCCAGTATGCAGCTCTACTATATCTGCGCCAATTTCCCGACTCGCCTGTATTTGTTCAATTTGTGGATCAATAAACATCGATACAAGAATGCCAGCGGATTTCAGTTCTTGCACAAAGCCACTGAGCTGAGCGTGGTGAGACACCACATCTAAACCGCCTTCAGTGGTCAATTCCGAGCGCTTTTCGGGCACTATACAGACTTCAGCCGGTTTAAGATTTAGGGCGATATCGACCATTTCGCGCGTCGCACCCATCTCAAAATTAAGGGGCAACGCAACCTGCTGTTGCACGCCATAAACGTCGTAGTCTTGAATGTGTCGACGGTCTTCACGCAAATGCACCGTGATACCGTCCGCCCCAGCGGTACGCGCTACTTGCGCCGCTTGCACGGGGTCTGGGTATGACACTCCGCGTGCTTGGCGCAATGTTGCCACATGGTCAACGTTTACGCCTAAATAAATGGGTCGATGAATTAAGTCAGACATAGGTTAGTCACTGCTAGAGAGGATTCAATGGGCCGAGCATTTAATGAACAAGAGTTTACACCCTAGGAAAAAACAGGTCTCTACTCATTATTCGCTTGTGCCCTAGTACATCACTGAGTAACAAGCGCATTATTTGTTTAGTTTGGCTTCGCTCGTCCTTAAGCAGTTCGTCAACCGGCGCATCGCCGCGCACATCACTCAAGGATCGGATTACCCGTCCAAGAAAATACGGCGCGGTTTGCTTAGACCGATTGAAATGGCTCTGGTCAATTACATTAGCACTCACAAAGCCGCGCTTTGGGACAAACTCGTAGTACTGATCTGCTTGAATGTCACGCGCGCTACCCGCTTCTTTAGAAAAGCTCACACCGTAGCCGCTTTCGCGAATCAAACACAGCTCAAAGTCTCTTAAAATGCTAAACAGCCGCGTAGACAAATCAGTGGCAACGAGGCCATCTTCGTCATCATGATGATGAGTGCTGCGTAAAAGTCGGTCTAGAGTATGCTGATACACATCAAATAAGTTTGAATGAGGATCGCCACGTTGTATCAGCGCGGCGAGCAACTCATTACAGTAAAAGCCACAGATTTTGGCGCGACCCGCCAGTTCATATTCCCACCCCGAGAAGCGTGCAAAGTCGAGCTCGGCATTCGTGAGTGTTGGCACCTCACCCTTGCCCGTCCAACTAAGCAATAAGGGTTGGAATGGCAGTAATAGCCCGCGCTGTTTTGACTTTAACCGCCTCGCGCCTTTTGCAATCAACGCTTGTCGGCCAAACGAACGGCTAAAAATATCAACAATCCAACTGCTTTCGCTAAAAGGCCGATTAACCAATACATAACAGGGCTGCTCGATTACGCGCACGTTAATGCAGGTCTTCGTCGTAACCGAGTTGATTCAAATCACGGGTGCTGTCGGCCCAACCCGATCGCACTTTTACGAACAACTCCATAAATACTTTACACTCTAAAAGCTCTTCACAGTTCTTGCGTGCAGCGCTGCCAATTTGTTTAAGCGTTTCGCCGCCTTTGCCAATCACAATAGCTTTGTGCGAACTCTTATCCACCCAAATATCGGCATTAATGTGCTGTAACTCGCCTTCCTTCTCAAATTGCGTAATTTGCACTGCCGTTGCATACGGTAACTCATCACCAAGCCGTCGACATAGCTGCTCTCGTACGAGTTCGGATACTAAAAACCGAAAACTCCGATCGGTGATT
>CAYGNS010000623.1:0-1878 GCA_964351295.1 uncultured Gammaproteobacteria bacterium | reverse complement strand
GAGTAGCTTAGCCCCAACTGAGTGGCGTACCACCTGTAACAAAGCGTCACGAGGCGGCATCCGCTCAAGTGCAATCTGCGCGGCCGGAGTGGCTACCAGCCGAATCATAGCCGCCAACTGATGGGGCGCATCCTGATTTAGATCGCGATAGAAATCACTCATCGCTGCAGGCAGCTTTAATTGAGGAAATGCGCCACTGATGCTCAAAGTAAGGGCATCAACCACTAACACATCATCACTTAATTGTTGCCACGCCGTGCCTGCACTCGAGGATAAAGTGGATTTACCTACTCCTGACTCCGCAATTAACGCAATAGCGCCGAGCGGAGTAGCCACGCAGCCAGCATGCAAGCAATAACGGTTGCGCGCATTAAAAAAGACTACGGTCACCGGTCCAAGCAGTAACTCTAACGCTAAATCACTGGCTGCATTATCTAAACCGCACACGGCAATTTGCGCATCAAGGTCAAGCCAATACGCATTTTGCTCGTCGATGCGCAATAATCCGTGCGTCGCATTGCAATAATATTCAAGCAAGCGAAGGCGCCCAGCAAAAGGCGCACGTCCCTGATAACGAAGCGCAAGGGAGTCCACCACCACGCTTTCTGGCGTAAATGATCGTGCCGCTGATAGCGAGCCGATAGGCACCGAAAACAAGGCGATTTGCGGAAATTGAACGCTCGAACACAAATCCATGCCGCCTACCGAATAGCCATAGCGCGGAGTGACTGACGGATTAACAACATCATTTAGGCTGAGATTAAACACGATCTAAATCACCTTTTGCGCCATGTTTAAGCAATTTTGGTAAGCTAAGCACGACCGCACTTAAGTTTTTTCGAACACGCGTTTTAGGGGCTGTAAATTAAGCTCATCAACAACCGTTGTTGCCGGCAAGGCAAGCGCAGCAAACACACTGTCCGCAACGTCATTAGCATTCAACGCAAACTCATCACCGACCGCAGGTGCAAAGGCTAAGTCGGTGAAGAAATGCGTTCGAACAGGGCCTGGATTGACTAATATGACCCGAATACCGCTACTCGCACATTCCGCCCTGAGACTTTGCGCGAGTCCACGCAAACCAAATTTACTCGCACAATACACGCTACCCTGCTTCGCGCCCTGCTGGGACGATTCGCTTCCGATGATTACAACATCTCCTCTTCCGCGGGCTTTCATATGCGGAATTAGCTTACTGAGCAGTACGAGATTAGAAGTAAGGTTAGTGGTGATTAAGCGTTGAATTTGCGAACTTGAGAACTGCTCAATTGAACCAAACTGTCCATAGCCTGCATTGAGAACGAGCAGATCCAATGCCTGTAAATGAGCTCGTTGTTGGGCGCAGAATGATTCTACCGCATGCAGATCGGCTTGATCGAGAACAAAGGTTTGGTGACAGCTGTTTGGCCTACGCGAAAAATCTCGTCCGAGCCCGATCACCGCATAGCCCTGCGCGGTAGCACGCTCAGCAAGCGCATAGCCAATACCTGATGTGGCGCCCGTTATAAGTGCTTGTTTATTCACTGGCTAGACCCATTTTGCGAACTGCGATAAGTAAAGAGCTTTTCACGGCTCACGTAGGGTTGGCACAATTGGTGCACAAACTCCAAGGTTTCGGTTTCAATGTCACTGCGATAAGTCACTTGAGTGCTGTTCTTCACTGCTGCCTCGCCTACTTCAGTTTGTTGCACTAAACCAAAATTAAAAATAGGCTCGTCTGGATACAGTTTATACATCTCTTTAAAAAACGGCTTTGGCACCCGAAAACTACCCAAGGTAACGCTATCCAGTAAGTCAGCGTCAAGTTGGCTAAACACCTGTTCGATCAGTTGCGTGTAGCCCTCTTTATAACCTGAATACCAAATAACAGGATCGAAA
>CAYGNS010000622.1:0-1879 GCA_964351295.1 uncultured Gammaproteobacteria bacterium | reverse complement strand
CCACTCTCGACGAATTAGCGTACACCGTTACTCGGTTACGTAGCCCCAGCCAATCCATCCACTTTATATTGGGGATCAGGTGTTGCTTCAGTTACTCCACCCTTTATAACTTCTAAAGCGACTTGGCCGTTCTCGTCTAGCACACGTTTACCTTGCCAGCTTTGTTGCCATTTCTTGTTTTCAATTTCGCCACCGAGCCCAGGGGTCTCGCCGTGTTCATAAAAGGTAATCCCACTAACGGTTTGCGCATCGCTCTCTAATGCAATAAAGCCGTGCATAGTTGACCACAAGCCATAACCTTTTATCGGAAGGATAATTTTTTGCAATGCATCGCCATCCTTCAAAAGATACACATTGGCTAAATTGGCGCGGCGCTTAATAACGGCTATGTCCTGTGACTTGTCCAAAACCACACTTTGTGCTGGGTCGCGAGATGCTTTGCGTTGGTCGTAAGCATTCCCATCCATACCTTCCTGCACCGCTCCCGACTCAAGGTCAACCACGATGCTCTCAATTTGGCTAAAACGCTCTTCGACTGATTTACTTGTGTCAGTCAGCCCCGCCACCGTCAAGATATTAGTTTTCTTGTCGAGCAGCTTATTTTCAACTTGTTTAGGCTTAAGCAAAGTCGCACTCAAGGCCACAATCACTGAACAGACTAAACAAAGCAGCGTAGCCACGATGATGGTCTTATAAATATTATCATTAGGTAAATTTAGAAAACCTCTCTGATATTGGCCACCGCTGCCTAATCCGCTCGATGGGCGAACGAAACGAGACCTTCTCGCAAGAGATCTATTTGGGGTGGGCGCTGACATACAAACTTTCATGCTATTTCTTCCATTAGTGTCAAACACAATACATCTGTTTAGATCGCCAGACGCGCAGAGCGACGACGAATATTGGCCTGCACCACAAACCAATCGATAAGCGGCGCGAAGAGGTTGGCGAACAATATGGCCAACATGATGCCTTCGGGAAACGCCGGATTAACTACACGAATCAGAACGGTCATTAAGCCAATCAAAACACCATACCAAAATCGTCCCGTATCGGTCATAGAGGCGCTCACAGGGTCGGTCGCCATATAAACCGCACCGAACGCCAAGCCACCAATCACTAGATGCCATTGCGGCGTAAGGCTAAACATCGGATTTGTGTCGCTACTGATGGCATTAAACAAGCTGCTTGTAACCACCACGCCGATCACCACGCCAAGCATAATGCGCCATGACGCCACTCGCGTGAGCAGCAAGAAAAGCGCGCCTATGCCTATGGCAATGAGTGATGTTTCGCCGATCGAGCCGGCTAAGTTTCCATAAAACGACTGTTCAATGGTAAAGCCTGCGGCTTCTAGACCCGCAACACCACTTGCGGCTGCCACACCGAGAGCGGTCGCTCCAGAATAACCATCCACAACGGTCCATACAGCGTCGCCCGATATTTGTGCAGGGTAAGCAAAGTACAAGAACGCACGTGCGGTTAGAGCCGGGTTTAAGAAGTTCTTGCCCGTGCCACCGAAGACTTCTTTGCCTAAGACTATACCAAAACTAATGCCCAGCGCGGCCTGCCACAGGGGTAACGACGCTGGCACGATCAAACTAAACAAAATGGACGTTACAAAAAAACCTTCGTTTATTTCATGTCCGCGGATTGACGCAAACAACACTTCCCAAAAGCCGCCAACAATAAACACGGTTGCATAAATAGGAAACCAATACCAAAACCCGAGCCAAAAATTGTCAGAGAGACTGGATGGATCATGTCCGATGTTAAAAAATGCAAGGATATCCCCCCGCCATCCAACAAGCTCCGTAAGGCCCATACTGGCCATCACCGTATTAGCTTGCAAGCCAACATTGTATGAACCGATAAATAC
>CAYGNS010000621.1:0-1880 GCA_964351295.1 uncultured Gammaproteobacteria bacterium | reverse complement strand
TACGCTTAGTCGTGGAGCGCGAGCGGGAAATCAGACGTTTTATTCCCGAGGAGTTTTGGGATCTGTTTGTCGATCTGCAGAACGCTCGGAATGAGACCATCTCGTTCGAAGTTAAAAAGCAGCGTGGCGAAGCGTTTAGACCGGTCAATAAAGAACAAACGTTTGCCGCCATGTCGGAACTCAAAGAGGGCGAATTCAGAATAGCTGAAATAAACGAGCGGCCTAACTCCACTAAACCAACAGCGCCGTTTATAACGTCTACGTTGCAGCAGGCGGCCAGTACGCGGATGGGGTTTGGGGTGAAGAAAACCATGATGTTGGCGCAGCGCTTATACGAGGCTGGCTACATTACCTACATGCGTACCGATTCCACTAATTTGAGTAAAGAAGCCGTAAGCGATTGTCGTGCCTATATTGCCTCGGAATACGGTGATAAATATCTATCTAAAGCGCCTGTGTCCTATTCCAATAAAGACAATGCGCAGGAAGCGCATGAGGCCATCCGACCCTCTGATGTACGCACCTTGCCCGCGCATCTCAGCAACGTTGATCGAGATGCTGAGCGGCTCTATACACTCATCTGGCGGCAATTTGTAGCCTGCCAGATGAGCCCTGCACAATTCTTGAGCACGAGTGTAGTCATTAACCATGGTGAGTTTGAATTGCGCACTCGGGGTCGGGTCGTGGTGTTCGATGGCTATCAAAAAATTCATCCGCCCATTGCCAAAAAAGATGAGGAAGGTGTACTACCCGAAATGAAAGTTGGGGAAGTGTTGGATTTCAAACGTTTGAATCCGACGCAACACTTTACTAAGCCTCCCGCTCGATATACCGAAGCAAGTTTAGTCAAAGAATTGGAAAAGCGCGGCATTGGAAGACCTTCTACGTATGCTGCGATTATTTCGACGATTCAAGATCGTGGTTATGTAACGGTAGACCGACGACGCTTTTACGCCCAAAAAATGGGCGATATTGTTACCGAGAGGCTGGTCGAGAGTTTTACTGAGTTAATGGATTATGATTTTACTGCGTCCATGGAAAGCCGTTTAGACGACGTGGCAAAAGGCAAGCTGCAGTGGCGGCAGTTATTGGATGACTTTTATGCTGATTTCTCGCAAACCTTAATTAAAGCGCAGAATGATGATGACGGTGGGATGCGTCCTAATGATCCGACCGAAACCGATATTCAATGTCCAAGCTGTGGACGGGCAATGCAAGTTCGCACGGGTAGCACCGGCGTGTTCTTAGGCTGTTCCGGGTACAACTTGCCACCGGCTGAACGTTGTAAAACGACCATGAATCTCGTTTCTGATGACGAAGTAGTGAATGTTGACGACGACGAGGAAGCCGAAGCGAAGTTGCTGATTAAAAAGCATCATTGTCAGATTTGTAATACCGCTATGGACGGCTATTTGTTAGATGAAAACCGCAAATTGCATATCTGCGGCAATAATCCAGACTGTTCTGGATTTGAGGTAGAACAAGGCTCCTTCAAGATCAAAGGCTACGAAGGTCCGGTGATTGAGTGCGATAAATGCGGCAGCGAAATGCAGCTTAAAAATGGTCGCTTTGGCAAATATTTTGGCTGCATATCTGCAGAGTGCAAAAATACTCGCAAATTGCTACGCAGTGGTGAAGCCGCACCGCCAAAGATGGACCCGGTGCCAATGCCAGAGCTTAGGTGCGTTAAAGTTGACGACCACTATGTACTTCGAGATGGTGCATCGGGATTGTTTTTAGCCGCCAGCGGGTTTCCTAAAAATCGTGAAACGCGCGCTCCACTTGTGACGGAGATTTTGCCGCATAAAGCTGAGATTGACCCCAAATATGATTTTCTCTTTTCCGCGCCCCTTGCAGATGATGACGGAGTACCTACGGTG
>CAYGNS010000620.1:919-1885 GCA_964351295.1 uncultured Gammaproteobacteria bacterium | reverse complement strand
GCCTCTATGAAGATCCTAAGCGGCCGATTCCAGAGTTTATCGTGGCGCTAACGGGCATCTCGGATGACCTAGTGCGAGGAGAACGCTTCGATGAACACCAGATAGCGCAGTGGTTTGCTGATGATCCCTTGATCATTGCGCATAATGCGGCATTCGATCGCCAGTTCTTCGAGATGCGCTTCAAAGGATTCGAGAACCTAGCTTGGGCCTGCTCTGCAACCGAAATTCCGTGGAGCGAACTCGGTTATCAGAGTCGCAAATTGGAGTATCTGCTTCTGAGCGAAGGATGGTTTTACGAGGGGCATCGCGCTTCCATTGATTGTTTAGCCGTCGCCTGGCTTTTACATGTCGTGCCGAACGCGCTTGAAAGTCTGCTCAGTCAATCTAGCAAAGCGACCGTTATTGTTCGCGCATTCGGCGCTCCTTTTGCGGTGAAGGACTTACTCAAAGAGCGTGGCTATCGCTGGTGTGATGGCACCACGGCGAACAAACATTGGTGGACCGAGATTCCAAAGAACGCCCTAGAGGAAGAAACGGTCTATCTCGGAGGATTGTACAAAAACGCCATAGAGCATGCCCATGTTGAAGAGCTGTCCGCGCGCGACCGATTCAAAGAAGCTTTCTTTCTGTAAAATTGTGCGGCCATTCATGGACAAATTGTTTTAAGTGCTTGTGCCTCGGGGTTCGCAGCCTAGACTCGAGCGACCATAAACACTTAGCCGAATTGAACATGATTATTGTCAACACACGCGCACCCTATAAAGTGATCGCTAGAATTCGCGATTACCGGACTGAGTTAAAGGGGGTCAATCTTCGACAGGCACAGCTTTCAGACGCCAATCTTGAAGGTGCGGATCTCAGTGGTTGCGATCTAGGGGCAACATGGTTTAATCGAAGCCGGCTGTGTTCTAGTGACTTTAGCGGCAGGCTGATTCGTCTGGGGCGCTTCTGCGATGCGGCTCTGCG
>CAYGNS010000620.1:0-909 GCA_964351295.1 uncultured Gammaproteobacteria bacterium | reverse complement strand
TAATGAAGGGGGTCGATTTCTCGGGTTGTAATCTCGAAGCAGCCACATTTGAGGGGGCCAATCTTGTCTCTGTGGTGTTTACGAATGCGAACCTAAGCAATGCGAACTTTAAAAACGCAAGCGTGAGGCCGTCGTCGCTGGTGGGTGCGCGGCTAGATCATGTGGACTTTTCTGGCGCGAGCATCGATTTCTCGATCTCAGGCATTCGAGGCAGCGGCACCAACCAATTTATCCGGTTTGCTCATATCGATCGTGCGAGTATCGCCTACACGTCTGATAAAGTGAGGATTGGCCTTCTGAGCCCCTCAGTGTCCGTGTCGGCATCTATCTCCAAACTACACAGCTACAATGCAGTCTACAGCGTCGATTCATCCATGGGCCAACGCGCGTTTGCTTGGTGGTGGCAGAACAACGGTCAGCATGTATTAGATTATATTGCCAAACACCCAGCCCTACCCACCGAAGCAAGATTGGACGTGGATCATATCGCTTCACGGGCTCAAACAACATTGCGGCCAAGTCCTGCGTAGACGTAAATTCTGTTAAATTTTCACGTACATCCCCTCATCTTTCTTAAGATGGGGTATGCTAATAAGGCGTCTTGAGGGGTAGAAACTGTCTCTGACAGTCGTTGTCTCACATCCACCTCCCCCCCCAATCGGATTGGGCAATGGCCTCTCTAAGGAGGCCTCCCTCAGGACGTCCTTACTGTCGTCAACATCGGTCTTGGAGTACTGCGTGGAATTGATTCTAAAAATTACCGCTGGAATTTTATTGGCCGCTTTCATCCTGTTCATGGCAAATAAGGCGTATTGGGACTATCAAGCCCGTGAGTTGGCCAGCGCCATAGAGCAGATGAAAGAAGCTGAACGACAAAAGGCCGCTGCAGAGCGCAAAGCCATCCAAGAT
>CAYGNS010000619.1:0-1891 GCA_964351295.1 uncultured Gammaproteobacteria bacterium | reverse complement strand
CCAGTCGCGCAAGCGACATAGCACGCCCTCGAGCTCCCGGACGACCAATTGCTCAAATTCAGCGTGCGTTTCGCGCGACGTATCGGTGAGTAAACCAATGCGTTGATTTACGCTCTCGGCTTGCCCTACAGTGGCAATCAAATTGTTAGCACGCAACGCATTCGCCACATCATCGGCGGCTAAGTTGTAACCCGCCATTTTGATCGGGTCTAACCACACGCGCATGGCCGGATTGCGCCCGCCCTCGAGGCCAATCCGCTGCACACCCGGGATGGAGGCCAAAGCCGGCGACACATTGCGGGCCAAGTAATCGGTGGCTTCAAGCCGCGATATCTGCGCGACCTCTTCGTCATAATTAACCGTTAGATAAAAGATCGCAAACGGGCGATCGGCGCGCACCACTTCCACGGATGGATCTTCAGCGCCCTCAGGTAACTCGAAGCGAATTTGATCGAGGCGAGACGACAACTCGGCAAGAGCACGCGTGCTGTCCTCATTTAAGCGCAACCACACCGTTACCGTGCTCACGCCGGGTGTGGTGCGTGAATCAACGTAATCGACACCCGGCACCGAGGCCGCAACGCGCTCGATGGGCTCGGTAATAAATCCCTGCACAACCTCTGCAGATGCACCGATATACGGAGTAGTGATTACCAGTGAAGAACTGGAAATACGTGGAAACTGTAATACCGGTAACTCGAGCGCGGCACGCAAGCCCAGCAACACAATGCCCAAAGACAACACGATCGACAAGACTGGTCGAGTAGAGAAAATGTCCATGATGTTGGGCTTGCCAAGATCATGCCCCTTACTGGGTTGGGTTGCGGGAGAATCTGGGAGCGAAGTGTTATTGGCCATGCTCGGTACCCGCTGCGGTCTTTACCCATATGCCTTCGCGCAATTTAAAAGCGCCTTGCGAAGCCACTAGCTGACCGACCTCAAGGCCCTGCGTAATCACACTTAATTCAGCTTCTTTGCTAGCAACCGTCACCGGCCGTCGACTGGCGCGGAGCTTGTCATCATCGGCGCGCTCTAACACAAAGACATAGGGACCGAACGTGTCGACACGCACCGCACTGCTCGGCAAAGTTACCGCTTGTACCGCGTCACCGATAGGTACCGAAACACTCACGATCGTGCCGGGCTTTAATAGCGCTTCGCCGGCGGGTATCTGGGCGCGCACCGAGACTGAGCGCGAGGCTCTGGAAATGCCACTCTCTACCGCGATCACGCGTGCCTCCATGTTCGCGTTTGGCGCTGCTGCAGTGCTCACCAAAACGGTGGCACCCACATTAATGCTGGCGTATTGCTGCGGCACGGCAAAATCAATCCAAACGTCGCTATTTTTGCCCACCAACCGAGTGACCCAACTATTGGCCGCGAGAAACTGTCCTACTTCAAATTGATGAATGCTGCTGTGGGCCGTGAAGGGCGCGCGCAATGTTTTGCGGTCGATCACACTTTGAATCTCACCCACGCGCCCCTGGGCCATGGCCAGTTGCGCTTTCGCTTGATCAACTTGTTGACGACTGACCGCATCGGGGTTTTTAAAACCAGCAAAACGCTCGTAATTAACCTTAGCCAAGTCCAGTTCGGCGCGCGCACCCTGCAATTGGGCGGTTTCTTCACTCACATCCAATTGCAACAGTAAATCGCCCTCTTTTACTAAACCGCCTGAAGCAAAACCGACCGCGGCGATAACGCCAGGTAGTTCATTGTAAAGCTCAACTTCGCGACTGGCCCGCACATCACCCACCACTACCATGCGGGCTTGCCATGGGGCAAACTCTACCACGATCGTTTGCACCGTCTCGCTAGGCTCGGGAAACGATTCACCAAAGGCTATCGCCGCACGTATTTGCGTAAATTTAATAAACCCCAACACCAGTAC
>CAYGNS010000618.1:0-1893 GCA_964351295.1 uncultured Gammaproteobacteria bacterium | reverse complement strand
GCTTAATCTCATGTCAACCATCCTTGAAGCTTTAAAAAAGTCTGAGCGCGAACGTAAGTTGAGCGATATTCCAACTTTGTCGGATATGCAGCCCTTGGAAGAACCCAGTCCTTTTAAATGGATCGGCCTCACTCTTTTAAGCTTGGCCATCGTGTCGGTGCTCGCCGCCGTTATTGTGCTGACGTTCATGCCGCGTGACACCGTATTGCGAGGTTTGCCTAGCGAGATAGCTTCACCAGCCGATAGCGTGGCGCAAGCGACATTGAGTGTGCTGAGCTATTCCGAAAAGCCTAGCCAACGCTTTGCCATCATCAATGAGAAGCTTGTGCGCGAGGGCGACTTTTTAAGCACGGGCATTAAAGTGGAAGAAATTAAACCCGACCGTGTAATCCTTAATGTGCGAGGTGATCGCATGTCGTTGCAGCCCTGACGCTGTCTTGACGATCACGCGGAGCTTTGAGTGGCTGATCGGCCGTACTTATTAAATACACTCTCTGGCACCTCCGCCTTGTTCGATCTCGCTCGGCGATGATTGCAAGGTGTATAGTGCGGCGTTTTTCGATAGAATGGCGCGCTTTTGGACGGCTCCCGTTTCTTACCGACGATCTAACGACCCTATTTTACGGACGACCTGACGACAATAGGCATGCGAATGCTCTAGCGAGAATTTACCCTGTATGGCTGCAAGTAAGTATTTTAAAGAAATCAATCAGCGTCGAACCTTTGCGATTATCTCGCATCCTGACGCGGGCAAAACGACGCTTACCGAGCGCCTGTTATTGTCGGGTGGCGCCATTCAAATGGCGGGTAATGTAAAGGCGCGCAAATCGGGACGCCACGCTACCTCTGACTGGATGGAGCTCGAGAAGCAGCGTGGCATCTCGGTGACCTCTTCCGTGATGCAGTTTGAGTATGCGGGTAAAATGATTAATCTGCTCGATACGCCAGGTCACGCCGATTTTTCGGAAGATACTTACCGCACCCTGACGGCGGTCGATTCGGCGCTGATGGTCATTGATATCGCCAAGGGTGTTGAAGAACGAACCATTAAACTGATGGACGTTTGTCGCCTGCGCACTACCCCGATTATGACCTTTGTTAACAAGATGGATCGAGAAGGGCGCGACCCCATGGAGGTTATGGACGAAGTGGAGTCGGTGCTTGACATTCTGTGTGCACCGATGACCTGGCCGATCGGTGGCGGCAAGCAGTTTCGGGGTGTGTACCGAATTTATGACGATGTGGTGCACCTTTTTGCTGGGCGACCCGGCAATCCAACCCAAGAAGATGTTTTTATTGAAGGGCTCAATACTCCAGCGGCGGAACAAGCGCTCGGCGCTCAGCTTAATGATTTGCGCAGTGAGCTTGATTTGCTGCAAGGCGCGAGTAACCCGTTTGATCGAGAGCTTTACCTGAGTGGGGTGCTGACGCCGGTATTCTTTGGCTCGGCCATAGCCAATTTGGGTGTAGAAGAGCTGATGACGAACTTTGCCGAGCATGCACCACCGCCACAAGGCCGTGAGTCTGAGACGCGTTTGGTAAAAGCCTGCGAAGAGCCGTTCACAGGCTTTGTGTTTAAAATTCAAGCAAATATGGATCCTTCGCACCACGACCGCATCGCATTCTTGCGAGTAACCTCGGGACGATTTGAGCGCGGAAAAAAGCTCCGCCATGTGCGACTCAAACGCGATGTTGCGATTAATAATGCTAGTTCGTTTATGGCCGCGCGGCGAGACCAAGCTGAAGATGCCTATGCGGGCGATATTCTCGGCCTGCACAATCACGGCACCATTCAGATAGGTGATACCTTCACCGAAGGCGAAGAGCTTAAGTTCACTGGTATCCCCAATTTCGCCCCTGAGCTATTTAGGCGTGTGCAATTGAAAGACCCCC
>CAYGNS010000617.1:0-1893 GCA_964351295.1 uncultured Gammaproteobacteria bacterium | reverse complement strand
CGACATCGTGAGATCTGGAGAAACGCTCGCATAGAATCCGGCTGCTAGCCCAGCTGAATTATTACTGATCTGCGTGTTGGTAATGGTTGCGTTTAAAACAGAACTCAAACGTATGCCCCCTCCACTATTAACTGACTCGTTGAGTGTGATCTGGCTATTAGTAAGCATCAAACTCGGTGACCTAAGCACACTGATTCCGCCCCCTCCGCCTGATGAGCTGTTGCCCGTGATCGTGGCGTTATTAATAGATACGTTGTATGAATCAATAATGGCCAGACCACCGCCATATACCTGCAACCCACCTGATGCACGATTACTATTTATGTTGGTAGCGCTGTCGATGGTGAGAGAGGCCGATACAGCATAGATGCCAGCGCCTGCATTTGAGAAACCGATCGTGCTTTCTGCTAGTGAGAGGTTCGACGAAATCGTGGTTTGACTAATAGTTGTGCTACCGCGACGCAAGGCAATGCCACCACCTCGTAGCGTCGCCGTATTGACCGAAATAACGGTGCCCGAATTGGTTGACAGAGTTCCCCTATAAAGATCGATACCCGCACCTCTAGGTGCGCGGTTATTGAAAATGTACGTGTCGTTTATCGTGACATACGATTCACCTCCAACTACAACGCCCGCGCCATAAGAGGCTGCGTTGTTACCGGTAACAATACTATTGTTAAGCGTAGTACTCGAGTTGAAGTAGGCAAAGAGTCCTGCTCCACGGGCGGCAGTATGATTGGAAAGAGTTACTCGATTTAGGGTTACGGTAGAGCCATTTTGCGATCGAACCCCAGCCCCTTGTACCGCCGAACCACTCGTTACGGTTAGATCGTTAATAACAATGTTGGGGCTATTAAGATCAAAGATTTGAAACAATCCATATCCATTAATCGAAAGGTTGTCTTGCCCTGGGCCATTAATCGTAACGGGTTGACTAATTTGCGGCAGGTTGGCGCCTAAGGTAATGGAGTTGACTGAGCCGCCAAATTCAATCGTATCAAGAGCGCCGGTGCCAGTGGAATTGCAGGTGGGTTCAAGCGCGTTGTTGTTTACCGAAACAATCGCATCCCGCAAAGAACACTGGGCAGCGCCAGCAGTATCGATATTAGTTCCCACCGTGATCGTGGCTGCACTAGCATCAGTAACCAAAAGGGCTTGGCTAACAGCAAGCGCCAAGCAACTTCGAGAAAAAGCATTTAGTGGCGGCATGATGTTCTCCAATGGCCCCGTCAAGAAGTCAACTTTAGCACGAGAATTTAAAGTGAGTCACCCTAACGTGGGCAGCAGCACAAAGCATGTGCCCCTGTAAGGGCACCAGAATCTGGCTATCGGTAAATCGGGGTGTTCGCATAGACAATTCTCCTAGTTGGATGGTAAGAATTTTCTACTTAAAATGTCAGCTGAATATTGGGGGGATTACAGCGCGAACCTTCGCTCACTATTTAGAAGACGTGAGTCAATTATTTCTGAAAATATAATCTCTTCAGGCCTAGAGTAATATAAAAAGTTTGGTAACATCACTGACCACTCTGGAGAACATGAAATGACTGAAAAGATAAAAATTATCGATTTGTTCTCTGGCCCTGGTGGACTAGGCGAAGGCTTTGCAGCCCATCGTGATAGCTTCAAAATTGCTATTTCTATTGAGAAAGACGAAAGTGCGCAAAGAACGCTTAAATTGCGTTCTTTTTTCAGGTATTTCGACGAAGCTCCAGAGGAGTACTATAAGTTTTTAAGCGGTAAATTAACTCCTCAGCCGGAAGATTCCCTCTACAACTTGACTAGATTTAGTGGAGCGAACGCTATGGCCGAACAAGAAGCTAGATTGCTGAAGTTAGGGAGAGACAATATTGAAATTAGAAACTCTATTGATATGGCAATGTGTAAAGAGGA
>CAYGNS010000616.1:0-1905 GCA_964351295.1 uncultured Gammaproteobacteria bacterium | reverse complement strand
CGCTGGGCCTTTTATTTGGTGCGCAGAGCGGGATTTGAACCCGCACGACTCTCGGCACTGCCCCCTCAAGACAGCGTGTCTACCAATTCCACCACCTGAGCAAAAAACGGTCTATAAATTTGCCAATACCACTTAATCTAATGCCTAGAACGTAACGCCCAAGATCAATGCTTAATTAGAAGCAGGCTCGTCTTCAGCCGCTTCGGGTTCGGTTGCAGGAGTATCCGCTTCGGCGTCGATTTGAGGCAAGTCACTCGCCGCTTCCACGCTGGGTAGCTCAGTTGGCTCGCTCTCTAGCAGTGGCACCTCAGATACAGGCGCCGACTCTAATTCGAGCACCGATTGATCCACGACGCTGTTAGCTTCGTTGCGTTGTGCATAAAGATAGGCCAGCGCGAGGCAACTAAGGAAAAACACCGTGACCATAATCGAGGTGGTTCGGCTCAAAAAATTGGCTGAGCCGCGACTTCCGAACATGCTCTGCGAGCCACCTCCACCAAATGCCGAGCCCATGTCGCCTTTGCTCGTTTGCATTAGTGCCAGCACAATGATTGCGAGTGATGAAAACACCGTAATCACAATCAATATTGTTGTTAAACCCATTTTTAATCTCTCTAGATAGTCTCTAATTGATTACTGCTGCGCCGCTTTGCAGATGGCTGCAAAACTCTTAACATCCAACGATGCGCCACCCACTAAACCGCCAACAATATCCGCTTGTGCGAATAATTCCGCGGCAATGTCACGCTTAACGCTACCGCCGTATAAAATTCTAATCGAGTCGGCGACGACCGCACTCTTTTTGGCCAATGCGGCGCGTAAAAACTGATGTACGCTCTGCGCTTGTTCTGGGCTAGCCGTCTCGCCCGTACCAATTGCCCATACTGGCTCGTAAGCGAGGTCCGCGTGGGCAAAAGCCTCGATGCCAGCCGCGGCCACAACACTCATAAGCTGCTGTTCCACAATGTGCTCGGTTTGTCCTGCTTGGCGTTGTGCAAGTGTCTCGCCAACACACAATACCGGCCGAACTCCGAAGTTATTCTCGCCGTTCACGCACGCCATAAATTTAGCCGCCACTAGGTCATTGCTTTCGGCAAACAAAGCGCGACGCTCAGAATGCCCAACAAGTGCATAACGAGCACCCAGATCCGTCAACATCACGACCGAGGTTTCGCCCGTGTAAGCCCCTTGCGGATGTTCGCTTACCGTTTGTGCACCAACCAATATTGACGAATTCAAACTATTTATCGCAGCGCTTACCACATCCAAATAAGGCATGGCTGGACACAGCAACACGTCATATTCGAGGGGCTGAACAGCCGATTCTTGTAATGCCTGTTGCAAATCGGTCACGTAGCTTTGCGCCATTGCGCGGCTGCCGTGCATCTTCCAATTGGCAGCGATTAATTTTCGTCGCATCACCCTGTTGCCTCTAAAATAAGGTCGCGAATATTACCACAGAAATTTATTCAAAACTACATACTATTCGTTGAAAAGAGCGGGATTTACGGCACTGCTCAATGGTTATTTGCTAAGCGATTTGCGCACTCACACACACGGCAATTTCATCGCACGTAGCGGCCACCAAATCCGCATCTTCGCCCTCGACCATCACACGAATAACGGGCTCAGTTCCCGAAGGCCGCAGCAGTACTCGGCCACGCTCGGCCAGTTTGGCTTCGCCCTTCTGCACCGCTTGTTTGATCTCACTTTGCTCGCATACTTGTCGTGCATCCAGCCCCCGCGGCAATTTAACATTAATCATTTTTTGCGGGAACATGGTCATTTGCGCAGCGAGTTCATGCAGCGGCTTTTGCATAAACTGCAACTGCGCGAGCACTTGCAGTGCCGACACCAATCCGTCGCCTGTCGTGGTTTTATCCAAGCAGATAAGGTGCCCAGACG
>CAYGNS010000615.1:0-1917 GCA_964351295.1 uncultured Gammaproteobacteria bacterium | reverse complement strand
GCGTAGTGGCCGCTACTGCGGCTGTTTCAGATGTGTAGCTCCCGTCAGCATAAATGCCAACACCAGGGTCAGAACCAAGAGCATTGGTTAGTCGACCTACGCCTCGCATAGAGATGCGGTTTGGTGCATCTTGTACGGTCATTCCTGGGGTAATGTCAGCAATGTCTTGAATTCCTTCGATGCCTAATCGGTCACGAGTAGTGTTGGTGAACGCTGTTACTGCAACTGGCGTATCCGCAAGTGTTGTTTCTCGCTTGGTCGCTGTTACGATAATTTCTTCGAGCTGGGCTCGACTATTGCTTGGTTGCTCGTTTTGGGCGTGGGCCATACCGGCTATACCAATGCTCGAAGAGACCGCCATCGCCACTAATGTAGTGCGCAAATTTTTCATTCTTAGCTCCTTTTGTGTTTACAGGTTATTAGTTACTGACTAATTTTTTAGAGTCGCGTAGGTACGGCTAAACTTTATATTTCGAGCACTATGTGTGTAAGCTCCTGCCAACACCATTACCTAATAGGTTAAGCCGTAAATCGATTGCACTAGCGTGCGAGCTCCTTTAGACTTTTTGCTAGATGCCTGACCACTTAGAAAATTTGACAAGCCAGTTTGGGAATTACCTACGATTTTGGAGGACAACCAAACACATAAGCCAAGAGCATTTGGCTCATGAATTAGACTGTTCTGTAAAGCATGTGAGCTTTCTGGAGAATGATCGTACTCAGCCGAGTCAGGCCTTAATTTTGCGGCTTACTAAGGTATTAGGGTTGTCAAAAATAGACACCAATAACTTGCTTATTTCCGCTGGGTATAGAGCGGTTCACGACTTTTTAGAAGATCATCCAGACGAAAAACTACTACTGGATCAGTCGCTAGCCCTCATGTTAGAAAACATAGGTGCAAGCCCTGCGCTTATTCGTGATCGCTTTGGTAACATCAAAATGATGAACAAGGCCTGTGTTGTCATTTGGAAAGAATGGCTTGGCGACGCTATTTATGATCTATCACTCATGAACACCTACCGTATTTTTTTTAGCGATCGTGGTTGGAAGCCTTTTGTTCAGGACTGGTCACAAATTGCCGCGATATTGTTGATGAACCTAGAGCAAGAGAGGCTTCTTTCGCCCCATGCTGAAGCCGATACCTTAATTCAAGAATTGTCTGGGCGACTCGATGACACCAATGATTTAAGCAAATCTGAGAGTAAATTCACCAAGCGATCTGCTTTTGTTGTGGCTTTGCGCAACCCACACACCGGTAAGACCGCCTCTAGTTTGGTGTGCGCCAGCACAATAGGTAACTTAAGCCAGAGCGTAGAGGCCAGCTTATCTCTTGAGGTTTATTGCCCGATCGACAGAAATTTCCCATACACTGCGGTTGAAATAGCAACGATGCAGGATATTAAGCATCCGCTGCTGCCGTATTAGCCCTTAGCTTAATCACTAGATTCGTCTCTGGCACAGCGTTAAATAAGCTTATCTGTGTTTTGTCGTGCTGTTGCCCCATCCCTCCCTAAACGGCAAAACCCATTAGCTTAACCTGTTAGGTTATGGTGTCTTGGCCAATTCTGCGCCATTCTTTTGCTTCAAGATTTGAACCATTGTGGGTGCGAAATCATGCAAAATCTCAGCCAGCTCTTAATAACGACAGTAATTCTTCTTTCAGTATTCTTGTTAACGTCATGCGAGAGTCAAACTACGTCGCAAGAGTCCGTCCAATCAGACCTAGCTCCAGAAGGCGAACAGAAAGTTGCTAATACAACCGAAGTAATCGCTCATCCCGATGGTTACGAAGAGATTCTGATTTGGAGTGAAGGGGTTCGGCTTGTTGGGCGAATTTACACGCCTAAAGATATGCAAGCAGGTGAAAAACTCCCGGGACTACTTTTAGTCAACGGATGGGGTGGCACGGTTGAAAAT
>CAYGNS010000614.1:0-1922 GCA_964351295.1 uncultured Gammaproteobacteria bacterium | reverse complement strand
CCTCTGAAGCCGAGCAAAAAAGTGTCTAAAAAAGTGTTATTCAGTGCGGCATTTAACTCTTTGAGGATTTTAATTTACGCGTGTGTTCAAAATTTCACATTTACGTAACAAACTTCTGTATATCCAGTTCTTAGAAATTGTTTAACTACCGCTCTTAATCTTCTGATTATGTTGAAAATTTTCTATTCAGAGATGGGTTTTATCTCAATTTTTAGCTTTTTGCAATGCGCATACGTCAAAAACACAAACTAAACCAAACACTTTGAAAACGCAGATTAAAACCCACAGACTGAGTCACTGACTAAGATGACTGTGCGGCTCGACGGTATTATGTTTTTCGCGGTCAGTAAGTCTTACCTAAGCAATCTTTGCAAGTGCTCGTAAAACTGCGTTCAAATTTCCGCGAAAAGCTATCTTAGATCTGCCAACTCATGTCGCACCAAAATGAGCCCATGCGCTTCCTACTACTTAGTTGCCGCATCCTGCCAGCTACAAGATTGCGTGTTATTGCCTAAACAATCCCATGTCTTGCGCCCTGTGGAGTAATACACAAACACTCCATCTCCGGCCTGTCGGCCAGAGGTGCCGGCGGCTGTGGGAGACGCCACCGCGATGAAACTAGTCGCGTTGGCCGACGACATAAAAGCGCCGTAATGGCCATCCTCAGACAACCGCTGCACCGTTAAATTATTAATGTTGCTCGTGTAGGTTTTGTTGGCCAAATAATAGGTTTGCTGTGCCGCGGCCACCCGCAACAACAAATCCATGGCATCCCCACGTCGTGACCGTTCGATGTAGTTCGTATAGGAGGGCATTGCGACCGCCGTTAAAATGGCCACAATCCCCACCGCTATCATGACTTCTAGTAGTGAAAACCCACGAGCGTTTAAATAATTCACTCTACCTTTCATCATTTCCAATCTTTCGCCTCACGCCAGTTAACGCGTTTTGAAGGTGGTCGAATCGACAAAAAGTCTGTCGTGTCGTCAGAACGACCTGTGTACGGATCGAGCGTGATAGAAGGCGTGCCTATAAAGCCTTGGAAGCCTCCTTGACCAGGAAACTCTACGTCCTCAGGGTCGGCGCCGCTTCCCCCGCCACCACCATCTGGGTCGCCACCACCGCCAAAATCAGTATCAGGCAAGTCGCGATAGGCGCGTAAGTCTTCGTTCACTTCACTACACTCAAGCGAGCGGTTACCTGGCGGATCAAAGTCCTTTAAGTGTTCGTATATCGCCACATCCCAGAATAGTTCACCCGACGGCAACGTGGCCGACACCACAAACGCACCATTTCGATAAGCCGTATTTTGTTGCTGTCCCGATGCCAACAAGGCGGTTGGAGGCAGTATCGGCCCCGCAACATTTTTCTCTTTAACACAGCCAGGCTCTACCGCTCGAATAGCATTAATGTCATTAAACTTAACCCTTAGTTCGGTTAAATCTTCGATCTTACAGGTGCGATCCTCAGGAGGAAGCGCGGCGAAATCAGGAGCGCTTATTCCTCCAAAGCCAAGATTGATTAACGCTACGACCGAAGGCGAACGATAATTTTTATGCGCGGGTAAACTGGAGCAGCCAAAGTAAAACTTAGCGGGTTTGGCTATTTTATTGTCCGATATTCCTTTCGCATAACGTTGATTAGCCCACGTTTGCGTGTCTACCGAGTGTGGGTTAGTTATATGAATGGTTACTACGTCGTCTTCAGTAATCTCACGACCCGAAGAATCCTCAAAAGCCCCGGACTCAGCACCATCTTGTAAGCCCTCGTAGTCTTTACCCATTCCAACCGCTGTCTCAACGTTAGGTGTGCTGGCCGGCACTGCCGAACTGGGGTTATTAACTAACATTTGCACGCCGTTAGTATCGTGTTGGTCGTCGTACTCGTGCGTATGCTTGCCATCGTCGTACATATCTTCAGAG
>CAYGNS010000613.1:1197-1925 GCA_964351295.1 uncultured Gammaproteobacteria bacterium | reverse complement strand
CAACAACTATAAGCGCGCCACTAGCAAACGTACCTCGAAATATTTTTTTGATGCCGTGATACTAGGCATGGGTACCGATGGTCATACGGCCTCATTCTTCCCAGATGCTGATAACGTGCGTGAGCTGGTTACGTACAACGAAGCAGTTGCGTTGCAGTCGTGTGTCTCGCCAGCGAGCCAGGTAGAGCGAGTTACTTGGAGTTTGGCGACACTCTTGCGAACGCCCTTTCTAGTGTTACACATTACGGGACAAGCTAAACGCGAGCTATTCGAACAAGCAACACAAGCGGATACCGCGAATTTAGCCGATTTTATGCAGCTGCCCATCAGGAGTGTTGCTTATCAGAGTCATGTGCCGCTGCATGTTTACTATTGCGATTAGTTAGCGCTAAGTTGTGGACCTTAGTTGTTGTGGACATTAGTTTAGATCGCAGCAATCGCCCATCAATAATTCACCGAACGGCAATTAGAGTGCCTTATTTGTTATGTCTAAAATTTTAGCAACCGTTACTCAACGAATTATCGAACGAAGCAAAGCGAGTCGTGCTGCCTATCTTGCAGACGTGGAAGCAATGCGTAATCAACCGCCTGCGCCCGACCGGCTGTCCTGTAGTAATTGGGCGCATGTGGTGGCGGCTGAATCGGCTCAAGATAAGGTCGCAATTCCGGCGGGGCAGGGCGCTAATATCGGCATCGTCACGGCCTATAACGACATGTTATCGGCGCAC
>CAYGNS010000613.1:0-1187 GCA_964351295.1 uncultured Gammaproteobacteria bacterium | reverse complement strand
CCATTTGCGGCTTACCCGAATCAAATTAAGTTAGTGGCGCGCAGTCACGGTGCGACTGCGCAAGTGGCGGGCGGTGTGCCTGCTATGTGTGATGGTGTTACGCAAGGCCAACCCGGCATGGAGCTAAGCTTGTTTAGCCGCGATGTGATAGCGATGGCCACGGCCGTTTCGTTGTCCCACGATGTCTATGATGGCGTAATGTGTCTTGGCGTCTGCGACAAAATTGTGCCTGGGCTCATTATTGGTGCTTTGCAATTCGGACATCTGCCAGTCATGTTTGTGCCCGCCGGACCTATGCCATCGGGTATTTCAAACAAGAAAAAAGCCGCTGCCAGACAACGATTCGCCGCCGGCGAAATTGATAAAACCGAACTGCTTGCAAGCGAATCGGCATCCTATCATAGCCCCGGAACCTGTACTTTCTATGGCACCGCCAACACCAATCAAACGCTAATGGAAGCCTTGGGGGTGCAGTTAGCGGGTACGTCGTTTGTAAATCCTAGCACCGAGTTGCGTTCGGCCTTAACGGCCGAATCGGTGGTACGCCTGCTCAATCAAACGCGCAAAGGGAGTGAGTATCGGCCGATTTCAGACGTAATTACTGAATACTCGATTGTGAATGCCATCGTCATGATGATGGCCACGGGTGGTTCAACTAACTTAACGCTGCATCTGGTGGCCATGGCGGCAGCCGCGGGTATTCAAATTAATTGGCAAGATATGGATGAGCTGTCTCGTGCGACACCGTTGCTCGCAAAGGTGTATCCGAATGGATCTGCGGATGTAAATCAGTTTGAAGCCGCCGGTGGCTTAGCATTTATTGTGCAGCAATTGCGCAGCCATGGGCTACTCAACGAAAACGTAGTGACCGTAATGGGCGAAGGCCTTGACGCGTACACAAGAAAACCATTACTTGATGGCAAACAATTGCGCTGGTCTGAACCCTTTACGCAAAGTGGCGATACAAGCATTGTTGCGCCGCTTGAAGCCGCTTTTGCCCCTGAGGGTGGTATGCGCATGCTTAAAGGTAACTTGGGAACAGGCATTGTGAAGGTGTCGGCTGTTGAAGAACGGTTTCAGTCGATTAAGGCGCCGTGCCGAGTATTTGAATCGCAGGAGGCTATGCGTGCCGCCTTCGATAACCACGAGCTAGATCAGGACGTGATTGTAGTGGTGCGTTTTCAAGG
>CAYGNS010000612.1:0-1926 GCA_964351295.1 uncultured Gammaproteobacteria bacterium | reverse complement strand
ATCCCCGCCTGAATCTGCCCACATCTAAAATAAAACCCCTTTAGGTGTCTTTTTCTATTTGGCGAGCGAGGCAGGGTGAGAACCTGCGTAACGGGTTACCGCCATGAATGGCGGGTATGCTTGGAACGCAGGAGCAGTGCCCAGCGCACAAAATCGTCGGGAACGATTTTGAACGGCTGAAAGCCGCCCCGTAGGGGTGAGGCGCATGGAAGCGCCGAATAATTATTTGCAAGGATGCAATGTATAACACAAGGAGCCATGGATGGCGGTGCGCTCCCGCCTGAATCTGCCCACATCTAAAATAAAACCCCTTTAGGTGGCCTTTTTTATTTGCAAGGAATCAATGTATGTCGAGAAGAGCCATGGATGGCGGCTCGACTATTTGGTGAGGGCGTTGGGGTTCAACGACAATTATCTTGGCCGACTAGGTGTAAGACTCGGCATTTGTTTTCAGTTGTGCAGTTCACACCCACAAGACTAGAAATCACAATCGGCATGATCTATCATGATACATCAAGATAAATCAAGATAGAGCAAGCCATGTCAACCAATACCCGTGAAAAATTTTCCTCCCAAGCCACCCCTGAGGTGCTGGCCACACTGCGTCAGATCGCCGAAAGCCAGGGCCGGCAGTTTCAAGCCGTTCTAGATGAAGCCATGCGTGACTATATCGACCGCCAACAAAATGAACGGCCACGCCGCCATGCGATGACGGCCTTTGCCTCCAGCCTGGATGAGTTCGATGATCTCTACCGTAAGCTAGCGAAGTAAGCAATGGCTCACGATTACCTGACCGTAGCCGATGTGCTAGGTATGCACACGGTACTGATGCAGCGCTATGGCGGCGCAGCAGGTGTGCGTGATCCCGGCGCATTGGAGGCGGCACTGTATCGTCCGCAAACAGGATACTACGAAGACACAGTAGCCGAAGCCGCTGCCCTGCTGGAAAGTCTCGCGGTTAATCATCCATTCATAGATGGTAACAAGCGCATTGCCTTTGCAGCCGCCGATGTGTTCTTGCGCATTAACGGATGGAGGTTGCAGCGCGAGCCGGCGTTAATTCATGCTGAATTGATGCAAATGTTTGAGACAGGTACTTTTAATATCGCGCACCTCGAACCTTGGTTGAGATCTTTCGCTAAAAACGAAAGCTGATAGTATTGGGGAATCGTTTAACCCTGCATTCAAGTACGTCTTAGCCAATCAGTATAGTGCAGATGGCCAGCCTATTATTACCGTCATTAGCACCCTCAGAAACTCCCACGCATGCAAGATACCAATCCCGAGAAGACCGACTTTAATCAGGCAAGCGTTGTCGCTGCTGCAAACCGAGCGCTGATGGCTGCCGACCCGCTTTACTTTACTTGGCCCGCGGAGCAGCAGGAGCTTTTTCGCACTAGCATGAATTTCGACGCGTACAGGCGCGCGATGCGCGAATTGCTGCGCAGCTTAGCCAATGTTAAATGCTCGCTCGACCTAGTTGATGATGTATGGGACGAGGCGGCGCCGAATCAACTGAAACTTTTGAATCGGGCCAAACTGTATGTCACTGGTATTGGCGAAGACAGCTTCGTCCTTAATGAGTTTATGGCAGACGGAGTAACACTGCTGAACTTCGAAACGCTGTACGATTACGACCACGATGACCACTTGTTTCAGGAAGAATCCAAACGCCAAGATTCGCCCAACTACCAAGGTTCTGATTATTACGCTTGGCGGTTCCCGCCTTGGGCTGAGCTACTCATAGACGGTGACTATTTTCACGCAACATTGTTCTCAGTAGCGACGTACATTATCGATGAAATTGAATCAGCGGGAAACAACCTGATCAATCAACTGATTCCGCATGAACACGTTGACGGTCCAGACTTCGGCAATCCAGAGAGAAGCTGGTGTCAATTCGACCTCAAGGAGCAGGGCGGGGCG
>CAYGNS010000611.1:0-1929 GCA_964351295.1 uncultured Gammaproteobacteria bacterium | reverse complement strand
ATTCAAAGGGATTAATTTGCAAAACTACCAATAATTAGTAGTATAAAGATGCATAACCAATATTTTTATGATCATGGCAAAGACAACTAGCATCCAATTAGGCGACCACTTTGATCGTTTTATCTCTGAAAAACTAAAATCAGGTCGTTACCGTAACGCCAGCGAATTAATTCGAGAAGGGTTGCGGCGAATCGAAACAGACGAACAAAAACTAGAAGCCTTAAGGGCTCGTCTAGATATTGGCCGACAACAGGCGGAGAAAGGTCAGTTTGTCGAAAATTTTTCTTATGAATCACTGATGGCTGGAATAGATGAACGGTTAAAGAAGACTAACACCTAGTCCATGCTTACTTTGAAAATAACCCCGCAGGCAAACCAAGACCTGCTGGATATTGGTGAGTATACGGAACGAGAATGGGGAGAAGATCAGCGGGGTAAATACATGAAACAATTATTCGATCGAATTAATTGGCTTGTTGAAAACCCACATCTTGGAAAACCTCGACCGGAAATTGAGGTCGGCGATCTTTCATATCACGAAGGTAGGCACCATATATTTTATTTTTACGATGATCAAAGACTCACGGTCATCGGAGTCCTGCACGAACGAATGAATTTTGAGCAGCATTTATAGACCACAGAAAACCTGTTACCTCATAAAACCAGAACCGTTTTTTTTTGGGAGGAAATCATGGCTATGGGTGTGACCTTTCCCCCAATATTAACACCATGACATGCATGAGATTTCCAATTACTCTCTCTAATCTTACAAACCAAAGCTGGCTCTTTAAGTCAAGTTACGCATGAAAAGCACTAAATATAATTCTCTATCGACAACACTCATTGCTCTTTTTATCGTCATGTTTAGTGGCTTTGCGCATTACACCTTAGCGGCTCAGCCCACGTCCGAGAACAGCGACTATGCCCGTTTGGTTCAATTAACTGAGAACTTCTTTGAGTGGAAGCGGGACGGTAGTGATCCGCTGGACAGATCATCCGAGCAGGCAGCACGACGACTCAACGAACTTAAGAGTATGCAAGCGCAACTCAAAGAGATTGCACCAACACAGTGGGATCGAGCCCAGCAGGTTGACTACCTGGCCTTGCGCTCGGCCATGGATCAGCATGACTTTATGCTCCAGGTATCGAAACCGTGGGAGCGTGACCCTGGGTTTTACGTTGATCGGATGTTGTGGCTCACCTTTGTAGACTTACCTGTCGCCGATGAGGCATTAACTCAACTTAAAGTAGATCTGCGCTCAACCGTTGCTTTGTCTGCCAACGCAAAGCGCAATCTTAACAACGTACCCACAGACTTAGGCGCTCTGGCCATTCACAACCTCACACAACCCGATGGTGTTGGTCATGGCCATCCTTATCGTGCTGTTCCGCCTGCTGGCGTTATTGGTTGGTACAGCGACCTACTTGAGCGAGCGCGTAGCGCGCAGCCAGAATTGGTTGCCGACATTGAATCCGCACAGAGCGCAGTAGAAAGTCTTCACGCGTGGCTACTTGAAAAACAACCTGGCATGACGGCACAAGCGGGCGTGGGCGAGGAACTGCTTAACTGGTATCTCATGCAGGTCAAATTTATGCCCTACACCTCAGATGATATCGAGGCGCTTGGAGAACGTGAGCTTGAACGCACTTGGGCGTTTTACGCATTAGAGCAGCATCGTAATCGCAAGCTCGCGGCACTCACTCTACCTAAGTCAAAAGAGGAGTATGAGGCTCGCCTCGCATCGGTGGACCGAGATATTCGCAACTTTATCGAAACCGAACAATTCATGACCATCCCAGATTACATTCCTGAGGATTTTCGTGAAATTGGCTTTAATGTACCTTGGATCGAGCGTGATGGAGGTCCCAACTATTGGGAACAAATACAATATCGCGACCCTTCACCCGATCACTGGCACGCGCATATCC
>CAYGNS010000610.1:0-1939 GCA_964351295.1 uncultured Gammaproteobacteria bacterium | reverse complement strand
ATTGGTGAATGATATTCGCAGGATGATGCTACCACAAAGCCAACGTCGCTCGCGGTGTGTATGTCTAGGCCCGCTTGGGTAATAAGAAAGTGATTGGCTGCGGTGTCAAAATAGCTGTAATAGGTAACATTGTTCACATGGCCGTAAACGTCGTTGTCCATCCAACGTGTGGCAATGGTATGAAAATATTGATAGTCATTTCGAGTGTGCATAGGAATGCCCGTTGCAGCGTTGGCGGGTGGCTCGGTTAGATCAATCGGTTAGATCAATCGGTTAGTCGAGGGCGGTTAAAATGCCGCTGTGTAAATGGCTAATGCATCGTCCACACTGACTGTACGCGGATTGTTAATAAGCAATCGTTGTTGCAGCATCGACTCCTGCGCGAGTCGCGGCAGATCAGATTCTGGTATGTTCATTTCGCGCAAGGTGGTGGGTAGGCCCAGCTCTCGCGCTAATCGCTCAAAATAATCGGCGAGTTGCAAGCTTACTTCCTCCGCCGCAGGCGCTCGTGGCTGGTCGAACAGAATAACGTCGGCTAGCGGCTGATATAAATGCTGGGCAGCCGGACTGTTAAAGCGAATAACATGTGGCAGCACCAGCGAGTTACTGAGTCCGTGCGGAATATGGTAGATGCCGCCCAGCGGATAGGCGAGCGCATGCACCGCGGCCACCGGCGCATTTGCAAACGCTTGGCCAGCCAGCATGGCGCCGAGTAACATGTCGCTGCGCGCGGCCATATTGCCGCCATCGGTAACCGCAGTGCGAATGGCTTTAGCCATGAGATCGAGCGCTTGCAGCGCAGCCATATCTGACAAAACATTTTTCAACCGCTTACTCGTAAAGGCTTCTATGGCATGCACCATCGCATCAATTCCGGTGGCTGCGGTAACGTGTGGCGGCAGGCCAATGGTGAGTTCGGGGTCTAGAATAACGGCGTCGGCAAACAACGTTGGACTCACCACTCCAGCCTTGGTGAATTCCCCCGTCGTTACAATCGCCACGGCGGTAACCTCGCTGCCTGTGCCTGCGGTCGTGGGTACTTGCAATAGGGGTGCACGACCTCCGATGACCTTGTCTACGCCATATAGGTCACTCAAAGGTTGTTGGTCGAGCAGCAACACGGCAATCAACTTAGCGACATCCATCGAACTGCCACCGCCATAGCCGATTACGCCGTCGCAGCCTGCATCCCGAGCCGCTTGCGCTGCGGTTAATACGACATGCTCAGGCGGATCGGCAACCACATCGCTAAAGACCGTTGGCTGCAAGCCTTGTGCGCGAAGACTGTCTAAACACACATCGAGTAAGCCAGCATAAATAATGCCGGGGTCGGTAACCACTAATGGCCGCTGCATAGCGTGTTGCTGCGCGAGCGCGCCTAAAGTGGCGATTTTGCCAACGCCCAGCGAAATATTGGGGACGGTTCTAAAGATAAAGTCGCGCATGACAATTCTGAAAGTTAAGTTGTAAAGCCGTATTTAGGCTTGCTAGCACGTTATTATACCTCGACTCACGAGTGTGTGCGCTCCGTACAAATGGGTATCACCTCATGGCTTGTCACGGAGGTGACTTGCTCGGGTGCTTGGCTCGAGTACACTCTAGCCTCTGCATGCAATTCGTAGACTCCTCACACTCATTCACTAAGGCCATTGATCACCCATGACTATCGATTTTGACAGCGCGCGTCTCGCTAATCCGCATTTAACCGATGAACATATCGAATGGCGACATTCAATACGGCGCTTTTTAGATACGCAAGTAATGCCGTTTGTGAACGACTGGGACGAAGCGTGTGACCTTCCGGACGATTTATGGCCTAAGGCAGCCGCCATCGGCATTTTAGGGCTAGGGTATCCCGAAGAGTATGGTGGTGTGAGCGAAGGGATTGATATTTGGCATAAGAACATTGTGAGTGAAGAATTGGCTCGGGTGGGTGCTG
>CAYGNS010000609.1:0-1942 GCA_964351295.1 uncultured Gammaproteobacteria bacterium | reverse complement strand
CTCGTGGGTTGACCTGCAGGGGCGCTGCGACCGAAGAATGGCCGTTCGATGTACGAATAAGTACAGACCGCAAGACAGTAAGTGATAAGCAAAGCGCCTAGTGTGAGCATCCAAGTGCGTTCGTCGGGCCCGCCACTTAATAAATATCGCTCCTGTAACGTTTGGGTGAGCGTGATACCTAGTCCGTGTAATAAATAGAAGCTAAACCCCACCACCCCGATTGAGCGAAACACAGGGTTGGCGATGATGCGTTGGAACCACGTGTTTATACCGTTTACAGCAAATAGAATGATCGCAAGCGCTAATACGCACTTTATAAAAAACTGGCTCATCCAAAAATTGATCACACCGGTAAGTTTGTAAGGCGCGGACCAGAGAATCGCGAGTACGGTCACCACTGTGGCTGTGAGTGCGAATGCTTGTATAACCAAGACTGGTGCACCACGCTGGAGGTCGGTTTGACGAGTCCACTTAAAAAAGGTGGATCTTTCAATCCAATCGTACTGTAGATACGCGCCAAACACGCCGGTAATAAATGCGTAGAAATAAAATTCATTGTAAAACCGGCCATTGAAAAACGGGGTCCAGTCCAACAAGTAGTTGATCCACGTAAAAAATACGGCGGCTAGCACAATGAGCGGCAGGAGTCGATGGATGCGATAACACGCACTGGTTATGAGCAATACAAAAGGCAAGAGCATATAAAACGCAAAAATTTGCGTCATAGGCCAAAGGTGTCCATCGCCTTGTACAAACAGGAAGTGTCGTATGGCGTCATCGAGTTCCAACACCAGTACAAAATTCAAAAAAATGAATGTGTAGTACATGGGCAAGATTCGCTTGAGGCGCTTGAGAAGATACTGCTCGATAGTGGCGTAAGCAAAAATCGCGGTGGGTTCTTTAACAAACGGTTTCGACAGCAAAAACCCAGAAATCACAAAGAGTATCGCCAGCCCCATTTGCACCGCCTCGAAGTGCGGGGCCGTGTGGCTAAAAAGCACGAGCAATGCGGCAAGCCCGCGTACACCGTTAATTGCGTCGTACTCTCTCCCTTTGTTCGTTTGCGGAGCAAAGGTTAAATCGCGAAAGGCGGCGATGGAGTCTAACTTTAAATGCCGAAATAAGATAAAGGACGCAGCAAAAAACAAAAAGCACAAGAATACCCGCAAGCTAAGGTTGTCTCCGCCTATATTGTCAATCGATGTGAGCACCGCACGTCGCTCGTTGTTAAAACGATACAGTTGACGAGTATTAACTAAATATTCTGTCGACTCGAAAAACTCATTAACCACACTGCCCGTGTAGTAGTAATCGGTGGCATAAGGCATCTCTAAATGGATGCGATTTATATTAAAGTCCGCCAACGTCTGAGCTTGCGAGTCTGACGGTGTCGCGATTAATTTGAGTCGACTTACTGGTGCGGTTAAAAAGGGCGAGCGTTGTGACTGCTCATGTGGGGCGCCAGTAATGCTAAGGTAGCCAACCGAGCGTTCGGCCCCGAGTGGTGAAACACTCAGCACCTCGATTTGTAGGTCTTGTGGAAATACGCCGCGCAATACCACTCGCTGCACCGTATTCTCAATAAAGTGTGCCGAGATCAAATAGACGAGCGCAGCTACACACACCGCCCCAACAATGGGCGCGAGCAGAGCAGAATAGCGGCGAGGTTTGGTGGGCGTTGGCGCGGATGCGCTAGAATTATTCACGGGACTCTTAGGGCTATGACCAAGAGCCTGATTATAACCAATTGTGGGGCTGGATATTGCGCCTTAGCAAATCGCTAAAGCGCGTTCTGCTGTCGCTGCAGATTGCGCGGTAGAGGCGGTCGCGTTTAGGTTAAAGCGCTGCTAGACGCGTGAGTACGTCTTCAACATGCCCGTTTACTTTCACCTTGCGGATTTCCTCCACTAATACGCCATCTGCATTAAAAATAAAGGTGCTC
>CAYGNS010000608.1:0-1954 GCA_964351295.1 uncultured Gammaproteobacteria bacterium | reverse complement strand
TCGATAGACTTTAAATGTCTTAACATTAGTCGCACCTTCTGGCGCGGGATAATGTTTGCCCGATTTAATTTTGGAATTTTTGGGTAAGGAAAATTCAGCCATGGTACGTCCCTTGAGCTTTAGTTAAATGGTTTCTTGCCTAAGTTTGTGGATCCCGCAGAAACTTAGTCGGGATCCCAAAGGTTGACACTTTCTATCGTCGCAACGTTAATAGGTACGAGGTTTCGGTTTAATGTACTCGACGTCATCGGTCATCGTGTAAGCGTGCACAGGCCGATAATCAATTTTGGATTTATGTGCTTTGTCGCTCCATGCCAGCGTGTGTTTCATCCAGTTTTCGTCGTCACGGTCTGGCATATCATCGCGCGCGTGAGCCCCGCGGCTCTCATCACGATTGGCCGCAGAATCCATCGTCACTACGGCCTGTGCCAAAAGGTTTTCCAACTCTAAGGTTTCGATTAGATCCGTATTCCAAATCAAACCACGATCCTTAATACCGACATCTGCAAACGATGCTGCAGTCGCCGCCATTTTTGTAACACCTTCGCGCATTGACTCTCCCGTTCTAAACACGGCGCAATGCGTTTGCATAGTGCGTTGCATTTCTAGACGAATCTCAGAGGTATGACGACTACCTGAAGAATGCCGCAGCCTATCCAAGCGCGCTATGGTGGCCTCACCGGCGTCCTTCGCTAAACTTGGAATAGGCGCCGCGGGGTCAACCGTTTCTTTGGCCCGCAAAGCGGCCGCACGACCGAATACGATCAGATCAAGTAATGAATTCGAACCGAGGCGATTTGCTCCGTGCACAGACACACAAGCGGCTTCGCCAATAGCCATCAATCCTGGCACTATTGCGTCTGGGTTACCGTCTTTCAGCGTAACCACTTCGCCGTGGTAATTAGTAGGTATGCCACCCATGTTGTAATGAACTGTCGGTAGGACCGGAATCGGATCTTTACTCACATCCACGCCCGCAAAAATCTTGGCTGATTCAGAAATGCCCGGCAACCGCTCTTCTAACAAGGCTGCGCCTAAGTGCTCTAGGTGCAAATAAATATGATCGGCATCAGGTCCCACACCGCGACCTTCGTTAATTTCAATCGTCATTGAGCGGCTAACAACATCCCGAGACGCTAAATCCTTAGCGTTCGGCGCGTAGCGCTCCATAAAGCGCTCCCCTTCAGAATTGGTAAGATATCCGCCTTCACCTCGCGCGCCCTCAGTGATTAAACAACCCGCCCCATAAATGCCGGTCGGATGAAACTGCACAAACTCCATGTCCTGCAATGGTAAGCCTGCGCGCAACACCATGGCATTGCCATCACCCGTGCAGGTATGCGCCGACGTACAAGAAAAATAGGCTCGCCCATAACCGCCGGTCGCGAGCACCACTTGCTTAGCGCGATACCGATGTATGAAGCCAGTGGCCATATCAATGGCGATAACGCCACGACATTCACCGTCCTCCATAATTAAATCGAGCGCAAAAAATTCGATAAAAAACTGTGCTTCATGCTTAAGAGCTTGCTGATACAAAGTATGCAAAATAGCGTGCCCTGTACGATCAGCAGCCGCGCAGGTGCGCAACGCTTGCCCTTCACCATAATGAGTGGTCATGCCACCAAAGGCCCGCTGGTATATCTTGCCTTCCTCGGTTCTTGAGAATGGCACTCCATAGTGCTCCAACTCATAGACCGCGGCCGGCGCATTGCGACACATGTACTCAATAGAGTCTTGATCGCCGAGCCAATCTGAGCCTTTGACCGTGTCATACATGTGAAAGCGCCAGTCGTCCTCACCCATATTACCGAGCGCCGCACTCATGCCGCCCTGTGCCGCTACCGTATGGCTTCGGGTGGGGAATACTTTAGTTAAACAAGCCGTAGACAAACCCGCCGCCGCCATGCCAACGGTCGCGCGTAATCCCGCGCCCCCCGCACCCACGACCCCC
>CAYGNS010000607.1:0-1960 GCA_964351295.1 uncultured Gammaproteobacteria bacterium | reverse complement strand
ATGTGGATTGGCATTTGCTAGCCGCATTGTCGTATCAAGAATCGCGCTGGTCGAACGACGCCGTATCGCCAACCGGTGTGCGCGGCATTATGCAACTTACGCAAGAAACCGCAGAATACATGGGCGTAAGCGACCGCATGGACATGGATCAAAGCATTGATGGTGCAGCTCGATACCTAAAGTATCTAGATGATCGACTCCCATCTTCAATCGACCAGCCAGAGCGTACTTGGTTTGCGCTGGGCGCGTATAACGCGGGCATTAGTCATATTTTAGCGGCGTATCGCAAAGTGCGAGAACAAGGCAAAGACCCGCGCATATGGGCTAATATTGCCGAAGTTTTGCCCAATTTGTACGGTTACCCGTTTAGCCAAGGCTTTCAAGCTGTGGAATATGTGGAGCGCATACAAATCTTTACCGACATATTGCGCTTTCAAGACACCCATTTACGTGACAACGTGTATTTCGAATCCTTGGCCTTAACGACACTGGACACATCCGCAGAGCCCATTAGCGAAACAGAGGATGAGGAAGACTCCAGCATGGATCAGTTGTACGAAGACGAGGCTACGCGCTAGTCTGCAACTGCGCACGGCTAAAGAATGCGACGTGTGCACAACGCGCTGAGGTGCATTAGCATCTAAACGGGGCGGGGCACAGGGAGTGGCGTCCCGGAGAGGATTTGAACCTCCGACCTGCCGCTTAGGAGGCGGCTGCTCTATCCTGCTGAGCTACCGGGACCCTTACCCAAAAGCACTTTTGCTTTGAACGGTAAGACACCGTCACACCACTGTTTTTTTCTCGCTTAGAATACTGACCAAAGCGCGCATAACATCCCCGCGAGTGACTAAGCCAACAAAGTCACCGTCGTCGTCCAGCAACGGCATGACATTAACTTTAACCCGCACAATTTCAGAGGCTAGGTCAATAAGGCTAGTGCTGGCTTTGCAGGTGATAGTGCTGGTCGTCATCACGTCTTCAACTAATTGCGCCGACACGTGGTAATAACTGCTTTGCATCAATTGCTTTAGACAGTCGTACTCGGAGACATAACCCACCAAGCTGCCAGAATCGTCTATCACAGGCGATCCTGGTAGCTGATACATGGTTAAATGATCGCTTACTTGGTCTAGTGTCATGCCCAATTTCAGACTGATCTCTTTGGGCCGCATGATCGATCGCGCTTGTTTTGTATGCATGGTGCCTCGTCTCAATAAGTAGGTTTAAGAAAAGAACTGCACTAAGCATACCACTCAATTTAGCGCATGTTTAACTGTTGGCGCGCTCTACGTAGTCACCCGTTTCGGTATTCACTTTAATTTTTTCGCCAATGGTAACGAAGGTTGGCACAATCACGCGGATGCCGGTTTCTAGGGTGGCGGGCTTACCACCGCCGGCCGCCGTTTGCCCCTTAACTACACCGTCGGTATCGATCACTTGCAAGATAACGTTGGCTGGTAGGTCTAAACCAATCGGCAGATCGTCGTAGAAGTTAATCTGCACATCGGTATTGGGCAGCAAATACCCAATTTGATCAGCGATGTCGTCAGTACTGAGCGTCATTTGCTCATAGGTTTCTGAGTCCATAAAAATATGGCTGTCGCCCTCGGCATACAAGTACTGCATCTTGCGCGGCTCTACGTGCGGCTTTTCTACTTTGTCAGTAGAACGAAAGCGTTCATTCAATTTGGTGCCGTTGACAATATCCTTCAGCTCAGCTTGCACGAAGGCGCCGCCTTTGCCTGGCTTCACATGGCTCTTTTTAAGTACGCGCCACAAGTTGCCTTGATGTTCTATTAACCCGCCAATGCGGATTTCGTTTGCTGATATTTTTGCCATGATGCAGAGCCAGGATGGTTTGTTTAGTTGCGGCGCATTATAGGTTATCCATTCCAAACATGACTAGTAGCGCAAAGGTTATAATTGCGGTGTTCTTGATTTGCATCCATACCATCTTAAC
>CAYGNS010000606.1:0-1963 GCA_964351295.1 uncultured Gammaproteobacteria bacterium | reverse complement strand
CGTGGCCGCTTCTCGCGACTACCTCGTCGTTGCCGCTAAGCTTACAATCAGCTGGGCTCGATTGTTTTTCCAACGAATAGGCAACAACAAAGCGTGCTTGGCTTGGTTCAACAATTCAGCACGAATAGTGCCAGTGATCACGCGCGGCACCGAGATATGAAACTGCTCACCCATACGCCGTCGCGCATTGCCTGCGATTGTATTTGCCACTTCGCCTACAATATCCATAAGTAGGTCAAGACTAAAAGTTGCCTCGCCGTGGCGCAGCAAAATATTGGTAAGGAGGGCCCGATTGGCACTGAAAAATACATACCCCACCGAGCTGCCTGTCACACTTATAATTCCCGTGTAATCTCGACCTACGGGTTCTGACTGAGGAATCAAATAGGGCGAACCAATCTCCAGCACTTCGCCTTCTACCGAAATATGCTCAAAATAGGTGCGCACACCCTCGATAAACACGTCTATTTGCTCACGCTGATTCATCAAGCAAACCTCAGTGCAATAACTTTATGGATAGCCTCACTCAGTTCTTGTTCCGAGAACGGCTTACATAAAAACCCATTTGCACCATAGTTAAGCGCTTTAATGGCCGTTTCTTTGTCGTTTAAGGCTGACACCACCAAAATTCGCGTTTTGGGTGCCAACGCCATTATTTGTTGTATGCACTCCACGCCATCCATCTCAGGCATGGTCAGATCCATTGTGACCAATTCGGGTCGTTCGATTTGCACTATTTTGATTGCTGCCGCGCCGTCCTCGGCACGGTACACCGCGCTAAACTCGTCCAGCACGCTGCGCTTTATTTTGTTTCTGATAACCTGCGAATCGTCCACGATTAATAGCTTCATTATGCGTCTCTTTTGGAATTGGTCGTTGCAAAGATCAACTAGGCGCGGCGGGCCGTAAGAGCTTGCTCTCCAGGTAAATCGACTATAAATCGGCTGAATTCATTGGTAACAGAAGGTACTTTTAAGCGACCATTCAGGCTATTAATCAACTCGGCTACCAGCGCTAAGCCCACACCGCGTCCCGCTAACGACGTAGTTTGTTGTGCAGTGGAAATGCGCTTACTAAACGCGTACTTGATCAATACTTGCTCGCTCATTTGGGCTGCTTCTGCCCGCGTACAACGTCCCTGCTCAACCAGCTTCTGGCGAATTTGCGCAAAGTCAAATCCGCGGCCATCGTCCATGTAAACAAAGCGATAGTTGCCTTGCTCGTCTTGGCTCAGCGCACAACTAATTTGGCCGGCAATGGGCTTGTGTAACGATCGCCTCAGTTCAACTGATTCGATTGCATGCGCCAACGAATTACGAATTAACTGCACCGTCATGGGATACAAAGACGCCCCCACCCAATCGGCTACCGGCTGCTCAAACCCTTGCAAAATAAGCTTGGCTTGCACGTTATGCGCACTGGCCTGCGCAGCTACAAAGTCGTGCAGCTTATACCAACGCTGGTTCTCACTTGGTAAAGGATTACCCATCTCAACTTGCTTAAATTGCGGTCGCTCGGCCGCCGCAAACTTTTTGAGTTGTTCGCGCACTTGCTCGATCGCGTCTAAGCTTGAAAACAAATTTCGCAACTCAATGGCAAGGGGCAGTAGATCTTCGCCTTTAATCTTAGACTGCTTTTGCAACTGCGCGAGCGTGTCTTCAAAGTGGTGTAACTGCTCACCGATATAGGTGAAACCCATGGCCGCTGCGTTGCCTTTTAACTTGTGGGTTTCGACAAACATTTTGTCGATTGTTTCGTGATACGTGTCGCCGCTATCCGCTCTATTTTTAAGCAGCTGATTAAGCTTCTCGTATCCTTCTAGACTCTCTTGTACAAACACCTGACTGTCTTCATAAGCCACGGGAAGTAACTCCGATAGCAGCAATAACTGTTGCTGCACACCTTCTTGCTCGTCACGCTGCTTTTCGTTGAGTAGAAACGTATCGGTCACATCATTTACAGA
>CAYGNS010000605.1:0-1964 GCA_964351295.1 uncultured Gammaproteobacteria bacterium | reverse complement strand
TTGGCAGATCAAATCCCGAACTTTCCAAGGCGGCGCGCACGCGGTCCTTGCTTTCTTTCACCGCGGTCTCGGGCAGACCAACAATATTGAAGGCGGGCATTCCATTAGCTAAATGTACTTCAACCGTAACGGGCACGGCGGTCACGCCAATGAGTGTGCGCGTAAGAATGCGTGCGTGATCGTCTGCATCACCCTGTTCAGTAATCAGGTTACCGTTAAGCAGAGGCTTAGTCTGCGCTGCGGAAGAACCCGCATGCGTATCATTGATTGCGTTCATCGATCGTCCCTGATCGTAGGCTCTTGTGGCAGCCTTACACGGTGGTAGCCGTATTATTCCCTAGCCAAGCCCTAATGCTAAGAATTAAAACTTTTAGGTACTACTGCGCTTTAAGTGCGTCTTCTTCGGCCTGGATCTCGTTGGCGACATCGCGAATGACGTTTCTAAACCAGCGATGCGCGATATTGTGGTGCAACAGAGGGCTCCAAACCATGTGCAGCTCAATGCTGGGGATATTAAACGGCGCGGGCAGAATGGCTAAGTCTTCAAAATGCTTCACTAAATGGGTTGAACGCGTTGCGACCGTAGCAATCAGGTCTTGTTGCTGAGTAAGCTGTATCGCGGAAATATAGTGACGCGTAAAGACCGCTATCTTACGCCGCGCACCGAGTTGATCGAGCGCAATGTCCACCCATCCCAACTTCTGAATATCATCTGGGTTAACACCGGTGGCCACGCCCATGCCGGTTTTATTGACCCATACATGATTGGCACGCAAATACTTATCAAAATCAAAGTTTTCGCGTAAAGGGTTGTCGTTGCGCATGACGCACGAAAAGTCATCCTTCCAAAGCACCGACAAATGTAAAGACTGAGGTAAGGAGTCAAAGCGATTCATTACGAGATCCACATTACCCAGTTCAATATCTTGAAACGTAACATCGCTGGGAGTGAGGATATCTAACGATGTTTGCGGTGCTTCTTCCACCATGCGCGTACGAACTCGTGGCAGCAAGGTAGTTTCAGCATAGTCACTCGCCATGACGCGAAATAAGCGTTTACTGCTACTCGGGTCAAATTCAATGGTGGGTTGCACAAATAACTCTATTTGCGCCAAGACGTTTTGCACTTGGGGCTGCAGTTCACGTGCTTTGTCTGTTGGCATCATGCCATTGCTCGTGCGCACTAATAATGGGTCATTAAACACTTTGCGCAGACGGCGCAGACCATTGCTCATAGCCGGCTGACTAAGGCCTAAATGTTCCGCGGCTTTAGTCACGTTACCTTCGCGCAGCAATACACTGAAATACACTAATAAGTTAAGGTCGATATTTGATAGATTCATGCCAAATTCGTTTCGTGAATGAGTACCTGACGAATCATAACTGAAATCTATTATCGATCAAATACTGAAGTAGCTCAGTGTGGTGTTTTTGTGACCGATAAACGAAACCGTCATTCCGCCACCTCGTCATCCCCCGCGCAGGGCGGAAACGTCATCCCCGCCGTCTCCCCCGCGGAGGCGGGGGCGGGGATCCATTTTCAACCACGGAGCTAAACCACGACCTTCGCCTTCGCGGAGGTGACGTCATTGCCCTTCGCGGGTATGACGGATTGGACCAATTCGCTCCTGCGCTTCTCGGCAACTGCTCCTGCGTTGCACTACCTCCTGCATCCGTGCAGTCGTCGGCAACTGCTCCTGCGTTGCTCTACCTCCTGCATCCGTGCAGTCGCATGCGACCGCGATGTAAGCACATCGTTAGGGCATCTTGGTATTGAGGATAGTGCTGGGTTTAGATATCAATCGCTTCGTTCAGCAACATCGCTCTCTCGCATCCATGCGACCGCGATGTACCTACATCCTTTGGGACGTCTTGGTGTTTAGCGCGGTGCTGGGTTTGAAAAGATTTTGCTTCGTTCAGCAACATCGCTCTCTCGCATCCATGCGACCGCGATGTACCTACAT
>CAYGNS010000604.1:0-1966 GCA_964351295.1 uncultured Gammaproteobacteria bacterium | reverse complement strand
TTAAGTGAGTTTATGGATGACGATGGCTGCAACTGTAATCCAACTCAAAAGTTGATTGCTCTGAAAGTTAACTGTTCAATTCAGACTGTCTGCAACTGTACAAAACGTTTACATCAATTAGGCTGGATTCATAAAACAACCTTACCCAAAGATAACGGCACTCAAGGGCATTATTGTAGATACGTGGCAGGGCTACCCTGGGACAAATAGATTTAATGGTTAGTTGGTTAAATAATAAGAGATCAATTAAAGAAATTTGAATTGATATTTGGGGCTAAAACAGCGCCTCGCGTGCGCGCGCGTGCGATCAAAGTCAGTTACACCGTCCATTAGTGTCTAGATCGGTTTCAAATAATGTTTTATCCTAAACTAAATCGCCATGCCTACTAACGTTAGCTGCAAGTTGCAGGGCGTTGGGTTTGACTCTTGTCAAAACTGAAGATTGAGAAAAAGTGTTCACCTCTTTTGATTATAAAATATTGGTTGTTTTTCTATTTGTACGAGCAAGACGTTTGGTCTGTGAGGGTATGATTTTGTGCCTAAGAGTATAGTGCCCCGTTCAATCCTAATGGCTTTACAACACTGCTTTGATCGCCATAAGTGGGCTCGCAAAGGCATCTGGCTGCGTTTACCGCTTAGCACTAATAAGGTTGTACGCCACATACTAATTAAGCAACAAGAAAGCACCCACGTATGATTACGTGCAAAATATATTTCAAAATTAAGACATGGCTTTCCATTTTATATCAATGCGGGCACACCAGACTTTGCAGGGGGGGGTAACCTACGGCTTGTCCTTGTGTAATATGACCTTTGCGCGTTGTAGAATAAATGAGGTTGACGATTTGGCAACCAAGATATTGCAACGAAAGAAGCGTCCTCAACCAAATATGAGACCAGTGCTTAGCCGAGAGCAATCTGACTAGCAAATTTTAAATGCGTAATAAACATAACAACACGAACTATGTCGGGAAAGCATGCAAAAAATAAAACAACTATTTGGTTTTCTTCTAAGTAAGAACACTCTCACGAAGGTTATTCTTTTACAAATCATTGTATTGCTCTTTATCACTATCATTGGGGAGTTAACAGTGAACATAGGTAATTCTAGTTGGAGTGGATTTAAAATAGATGGGGAGGTCGATTTAGGAAACAGTGATGAAGCATTTAATATAGATAATCATCCAGCAGGCCCTTTCCAAATTAGCAACTAAAAAACAATATTATGAACCTGAGTCTTAGCAACTTAACGTATGGAGTTTTTTGGCAAACTGTCTTATCCGGCTTTATCAAAAGCTTTAGGTTATGAATAATAAGTATATTGAATATTTCAGTAACACTTCAATTTCAACAGCTTCTTGTGTCTTAAGATCGCTGTGGGCATTAAAGTCTATAGTGCGTGAAATAGCCTTCCAAATTGCTTAATGAAATGGGAGGAGTTCAATCGTTGGTTTAATCGGGACTTCTGGAAAGCCTTCAAAAACCGAACATTCCCAATTAAGGTCCCCACTACCTCCCAAGCGAAAGAAGCTACCGTTCGCAAAGTATTTGAAGCTATTAAATCCGCTCGTTACGGGCCTTCAATTCCTGAAGCCGAAATTGTCATCAACAAAGGTCACGGTGTCTCGCGCACTGTTCCTGTTTTTTGCATTGAAGATTACATTGTCTATTATTTTTGCATTAAGGAACTGGAAGACATTATATCTGGGAACCGAATAGAACACACTTTTGGAGGCTGGACTCTCGGTGGAGCTCTGCGCAAAAAAGAAAATTGGGATGTTGAATTTGATACAGGCTTCTCAACTTCTCGTTACTCTTTCAATCCGCGGGCGTGGCAGCAAGCATTCGGCGAATTCAACTCACTTCTTTTTTCACAGATAGAAACTGGTGCTTATACGCATGTCCTACAATTTGATCTCGCCAACTTTTACGACTGCGTCCGACTAGACATACTTGAGCGCTGGAT
>CAYGNS010000603.1:0-1967 GCA_964351295.1 uncultured Gammaproteobacteria bacterium | reverse complement strand
GGGCAGAATAGAGGCGTGGATATTAATACAGCCCAGAGGTGGAATGTCCAAAATAACCTGCGGAATGAGCAAACCATAGGCCACAACGATCATCGCCTGCGCATTAAGTTCGCGCAACTGCTCGGCCATGGGCGTGAGCCGCTCTGGTTGAAGTACTTGCAGTCCATGCTCTAGCGCAGTCACTTTCACGGCGCTAGGTAACACCTTTTTACCACGCCCAGCCTGTCGGTCGGGCTGTGTGAGTACGGCCACAACCTCGTGACGTGCGGCTATGGCTGCGAGTGCGGTCGCCGCAAAATCAGGGGTGCCAGCGAACAGGATGCGCATAGGGAAAATTGGAGTATTGGTTGGTTGGGTGTTGGCGAAGGGCTTAAGTAAGCTCCTTGCTCATCTTAACCAGTTTTTTGCGCACACGGTCTTGTTTTAACCGTGATAAGTAGTCAACAAAGACTTTTCCGGCCAAGTGATCCATTTCGTGCTGTATGCACACAGCGAGCAAGCCCTCAGCTTGTAATTCGAAAATCTCGCCTTGCGTATCCAACGCTGTTAGCGTGATCGATTCAGCGCGCTTCACTGGCGCGTAATACTCGGGCACCGACAGGCAACCTTCATCGTAGACCTGTTCGCCGTCTTGCTGAACGACTCTCGGGTTGATGAGCACCAAAGGCGAATCACGCTCCTCGCTCAAATCCATCACGATCACTTGCAGGTGCACATCAATTTGTGTGGCTGCAAGGCCGATGCCATTGGCGTCGTACATGGTTTCAAGCATGTCCTCAACCAACTCTCTAATTTCGGTATTAACGTTTTCTACAGGTTTGGCAATGGTGCGCAACCGTTCATCGGGATACGTTAGGATTTCTCGAATAGCCATATGCAATAGGTTTGTTTCGCGTTTATTATCAAATTTAGTCCACGCGGGAGCAGGGGCACGCAGGGTGAACATGGGTCAACATGGGTGGAATAAGGAGCCCACGGCTCTTGCAACAATCGCAACTTAAAATTGCAAATAAGCAAAATGAGCTTAAGCGCCAAACCCACCCGATAGCCTAAACCCCGATAGCGTAAACCCCGATAGCGTAAACCCCGATAGCGTAAACCCCGATAGCGTAAACTATGTTATGTGTGAACTGCGTTCGGCCGTGCGGGCTTAGTAATCAATTTATTGCAATACAGTTTCGCAAAAAAATAGCTTACACTGTAGTTTACCTTGTTTACCTAACATACTAAATAATCAAGACTATTCTGTTGTTGTTTGGTTGTGCGCAGTGCGCGATAGCATAACTAGAGTAATTGCAGCAGTTGGAGAAGCTATAGATGACAAACCGCGAACAAAATGGGGCACGTTTTGGAACATTCAAGGTACGACTGAATGTCTGTATTTTCATGTTTGCTCTGTTTGCTCTGTTTGTACTGGGCGGGTCTCGACTGGCTTGGTCGCATTCAGCGCCCGTTTTGGCTGATGATTATCCCGACCGCTATACCGTGATTGATGGCGACACACTCTGGGGAATTGCGGCCCGTTTTTTGCGCGACCCATGGCGATGGCCAGAAGTATGGCAGGGTAACCCGCAAGTTGAAAACCCTGATCTAATTTATCCCGGCGACGTGCTCATTATGAGCTTTGTAGATGGCAAGCCGTCACTTCGAGCACTGCGCCGCGAGGTGGTTAAATTGTCGCCAACGGCTCGCGCGGAAGATTTTTTTGCGGCGATTCCGCCCATTGATCCGGCCGCTATTCAGGCTTACTTGAATGCCCCTTTGGTGACCGATGACGAGGAGCTGCTGAAGGCAGGTTACATTGTGGAAGGCTTTGATAGTCGATTGCTGATGGGGCGATACGACAAATTTTACGCCCGTGGGCTGAGCAATCTAGAAGCGTCGGACTATCGAATTTTTCGACCGGGGCGGCATTTTGTTGACCCAATCACCAATGAAAGCCTTGGTTACGAAGCCAAGCACTTAGG
>CAYGNS010000602.1:0-1968 GCA_964351295.1 uncultured Gammaproteobacteria bacterium | reverse complement strand
CGCGAGAAGATCCTTCACAAGCGCCTCGCTGAATACATCACCGCTCGCGATGGTCGTTTGAAGAATGCCCGCTCGCAGGCGCTCGAGGCTGTGCAGCGCCCCGCTCCGGGTCAGGCCTTCGATGCGCCGCTCTTTGTCGATCGCGAATTGCGCTCAGTCCTTCTTGAGAACAGGTGGGACAACACAACACTCGCACTGACTGTGGAAGGAAGCGCGGATTGGCAGCTTTCAAAAGCTGTTCAGAGCATCAAGAGCAAATTGCAGACGGCCGAGCGGGAAGTCGCATGCTTGCGCCAAGAACTGTGTACTGCCTTCAGTTTGAGAGGCGCGGTCGCGTCCTCCAAGTGCGGTGTCGTTAGCGAGGCGGCGCTAGATCACTTCCGAAACGCGCTCGAACTACCTGGGCACGACAACGACATTCACATCGTCGAGCTTCATGCCCACCAACTCCGGAAACTCCGGAGGCTAGACGTAGCCAAAGCAGCTTACGAACGAGTTGTGTCGCTTTCAGACACTATCGAGGCTGTGCGGGAGCGTGATTTGATGAAGTCGCGCGCGCGGAGGTACTTGGCGGAAATTGAGTGTGCCAATTCGAAGCGCAACGCTTACTGCATGATGACCGCAGCGCTGTTTGGCGACCGTTTTTCACCAGGAGCGCTCTCGCTGATCCAAAGAGCGGAGCCTCAGACGCCCTGGGAGCACGTTGAGAGGGGGGACATGCACTACTTCACTTCATGGTTAGGCAAAGAACTCAACTATCCCAACGTGCCGCGGCTACAGCTAGACGAAGCTGAAAAGTCCTACAGAGCTGCTCAATCGGCGCTAGCAGGCTCGCGCTCGTTATTTGGCAAGTCGAAGAGTCGGCTTCGCCGAAGAATTGCGACTAACTTGGAGCGAGTGGCTCACGTTCGCGGGAACGGCCCCTACGATGCAGATTGGCTGCCTAGCTAGAGCAGTCGCAGGAGAGCGCCAAAGGCGTAAGCGGCGCCAGCGGCGATCAGCCCGTTGCCGAGACTGCGTAGGACGGTGCTGCGCAGAGTGTCGGTGAGGCCAAGCTCCTGGCCGCGCCGGTAGAGCGCTTGGTGCTCGGCGTATGAGGTGGACGCAAGCGCGATGGCGCATGCGGCGGCGGCCCATAGGCCGACGTTGGCGAAGCCCGCGACGCTGGCCGCGAAGATGGAGATGAACCCGAGCACGTCTCTGCCCTCTTGGCCGCGACGCGCACGGGTGGAGCGGCTAGCTACGGCATGGCTGATTCCGTGGAGTGAGCCAAAAATTGGGACTGCCAAAGCTGGGGATAAGCGTTCACTTCCAGCCAAAACCCATGCGGTTGGACCGTTGATAAGTCAAATTAGTCCATGCATTTACGTGGAGGCGGGTGAATGGCCGACAATCTTCCTTACATGGTTTCACCGGGGCTTATCCCCAAGATTCTGGGAAAAATTGCGGAGGCCCGACGTCCCGAGCGCTTCACTCAAGATTTTCTCGAAGTAAAGCTCGGCTTCCCGGGTGGAAGCGCGAGACCAGTGATTCCTCTTTTGAAGCGTATTGGTTTCCTAAGCAGCGACGGCACGCCTACCAAACTCTACGATAGCTTCCGCAATGCCAGTTCTGCCGGTGCGGCGATGGCTGAAGGCATGAAGATTGGGTATAAGGACATCTTCGACCGTAGCGAATATGCGTACGAGATGTCGCGCGAAAAACTACATGCTTTAGTTGTTGAGATGACGGGTCTGGAAAAAGACAATCGCGTTGTCCAGGCGACCGTCGCCACTTTTTGGGCTCTTAAGGAGTTCGCCAACTTTGAAGCAAAGGCCGAGATTGATGCCCTGCCCCTCAAGGCAGATGCAGTTGAGATAAATGAATCCCCCTCGCCGAGGCATTCTAATCATGAGCAGTCGAAGCAAATGGAGCTCCGTGTGGGGTATACGATAAATCTTAATCTGCCCGAAACGACGAATCCAGATG
>CAYGNS010000601.1:0-1970 GCA_964351295.1 uncultured Gammaproteobacteria bacterium | reverse complement strand
GTTATATGCCTGGATTTTTAATTGGTGGAGTGCCGGCCAACTTTAACGAGTCAGCCCGACTTGGAAAAAGTCACTTTTTCGTGATTGAGGCAGACGAATACGACACGGCGTTTTGTGATAAGCGTTCAAAGTTTGTGCACTACCGCCCCCGCACGCTAGTCGTTAACAACCTTGAGTTTGACCACGCCGATATCTTTGATTCGCTCGACGACATTAAAAAGCAATTTCATCATTTGCTGCGCACCGTTCCTTCACTGGGTAGGGTTATCCATAATCACGCTGACCAGAATGTGCAAGCCGTTCTAGACATGGGCTGTTGGTCAGAGCAAGCAGGATTTAGTGCTAAGCTCGACGACCCAGCCACCCATCTCCATAATGCTGACCCAGAGCATCTTGGCAGCACCTGGATGTGTTCGCCCATGGCGGCTGATTGTCATACATTTACTGTGCATTATTTAGGCAACGATTACCACGTTGATTGGTCCCTAATCGGACACCACAATATGCTTAACGCACTCGCTGCAGTGGCCGCTGCGCATCATGTTGGCGTACAAGTTGGTGACGCCGTCGCTGCGCTGGCCAACTTCCGTTCGGTTAAGCGGCGACTTGAGGTGGTTTATGATGACGGTGCCACGACTGTGTATGACGATTTCGCCCATCACCCCACTGCCATTCGAGAGACCTTAAATGGGCTGCGCAATAAAGTGGGAGATGAACGTATTATTGCAGTGCTCGAACCACGTTCTAACACAATGAAACGCGGTGTGCATAAGGAGCAACTGGCCGATGCGCTTCAAGCCGCTAATCGCACTTTAATTTACGCGGACAAGACGGTGCAATGGAATGTAGAAGCCCTCCAGACGCCCACATCTGTAAGTGGTGCTAGCGACGAATCAATCCGCGGATCCTCTTCCACGATCAGCAGTTATGCCAGCACCGAGGCATTACTCGCTGACCTGTTGCAAATGAGCCGCGCAAGTGCACCGCTACACATTCTAATTATGAGTAACGGCGGCTTTGACGGCTTACACACACGGCTAGTCAATGCATTAACAAATCGCAAGTTTACATGAGCTATACTGAAGTACAGTATGATCTCGAATAATATTGAGTTCCTGCTATGGTTCATCTCAGCAGCAGCTCAGCACTAACAACTAACGAGAGCCTAAGTGTTTCTGCTAGAACATTTGCACTCCATGCTGACCTCTCGACAACAGATCGCTTTTACACTTACTAAGAGGAACCATCGTGACTAAAAAAACCCACTCAACCGGACCACTGTCGATCCGCTTCAATCGATTTAAACAAGCAATGGTATTGCTATTCAGCTTTGGTGCGTTGATGGCTTGCCAAGCGCAAACCACGTCACAAGACGAAGTGGACCCAAGCAAATACCAAAATGTTACTAATGCATTTTCGGTTTCAACTGGCGATAAAATTGAAGTTGCTGAGCTCTTTTGGTTCAAATGTGGGCATTGCTTTACCCTAGAGCCCAGTCTCAAGCGCTGGTCCGACAGCAAAGCAGATAACGCGGAATTGATCAAGGTGCCGGCTATTTTTAGCGCCCGTTGGGCATTCGAAGCGCAAGCTTTCTATACTATGCAGACATTGAAAGCGCCCGAAACGGCCTATGATGACTACTTCAAACGCATCCACATTCAACGCAGACCTATCAATGATTTAGCGGGTTTAACCGAATTCTTAAGTGGCTATGATTTGCCTTCTGACAAGGTGGAATCGGCATTCAATTCGTTTGAAGTCGACACAAAAATGCGCAATGCCAAAAAAATCTCACTGGATTCAGGCGCAACGGGGGTACCTGCAATTATCGTAGATGGCAAATACCTCACCAGCGTAACGCACGCTGGCAGCACCGAAGAAATGTTCAAGGTGGTTGATCAGCTCATCAGAAAGGCCGCCGCTGAACGCTAATTAACAAGGCCGCCGCTGAACGCTAATTAACGTTGGTC
>CAYGNS010000600.1:0-1992 GCA_964351295.1 uncultured Gammaproteobacteria bacterium | reverse complement strand
CGTACGATGGACATCTACCGTGGAGTGGTACCGTTTATTCTGATTCAACTGGGTGTGTTGGCTACGTTGTTGTTTTTTCCCGAGTGGTATGGCTTAGAAGCCGAGCAGCCGAGTCTTTGGTAGTGCTAAGGGGTTGCTATCGGTATGGTGCGATGAGGGAGCCCCAATGAATTCGGTCGAGCTTTCGCCTCAGTCTATTGCATTTGAGTGTGATGACGGTGCACGCAATGTCTTGCACTTATTTCGTAGCACGCAGCAAAATCCGAATAAAAGCCCGGATAACAGTACGCATCAAAGCGACGCAGCCGTTGCGCTCACTCCCGTAGTGGTCGTTGTGCCCGCCATGGGTGTGCCTGCGCGCAAATATATCCCGTTTTGCCAAGCACTGAATGCAGCGGGCGTACACGCGGCCTGTTTTGATTTACGCGGCGTTGGCGACAGTTCGCTTCGCGCATCTCGTACTGTTAATTTTTCGTACCACACGATTATTGAGCAAGAGTTTCCAGCGGCCCTAGCGGCTGTGCGAAGCGAGTTCGGTAACGCTCCCGTAATCCTAGCGGGTCATAGCCTCGGCGGGCAATTGAGTGCTCTGTATTTGGCTTCGGCGCAACACAAAGCATTAGAGCCGCAAAACGCAGCCGCTTTACCAATACCGTGCGGTTTGGGATTAGTGGCCTCATGTTCAATATTTTATAAGAACTGGCCTTTTCCGAGTTCGTATGGCTTGTTGCTGTTTACGCAATTTAGCGCGCTGCTCGCCAAGGTCTTGGGCTACTTCCCGGGTAGATCGATTGGCTTTGGCGGTTTAGAAGCCCGTGGCGTAATTGCCGACTGGGCTCGATCATCTTGGTCGGGTCGATACGATTTGTACACTCGCAATGCTATTCGGGCTCGTCGCGGTGGCGCTAATCAACACATACAGCCCATTGGCTACGAGGCGCGCCTTGGCGATGTGACAGTGCCCGTCATGCGCCTTAATTTTTCAGAGGACACGTTTGCGCCGCTCGTTGCAACTCGGCATCTAGTGGAAAAACTCAACCCGAACGATTGGCGTCGTCATTTGTTCGATCCGAAGGCTTTGGGCAGTACGCGCGCGGATCACTACGAGTGGATGCGTTACCCGGCCTCACCCGCTCAAAAACTGGCATCTTGGGCGCTGACGCTAAAGTAGTTGACAGTTGTCCAGCGCCGTTATGCATGCCACCGTGGCCTACCCCGCAAATCTTCATTAAAAGCATCGCCGAGAGTGGTAAACTCGCGCCCGTTTTAAACTGCGAGCGCTTATCGTGACATCTTTACTTAATCCTACGCTTTCTCCCAAGCAAGGCGACGTTGTTTATTGGCGACGCCTACAAGGCTGTGCGCCGGCGCTAGCGATTCAGTCGCTCGCCAACCATCATGGGCAAGTGATTGTGGTGGCCGAGAATACGGCCGGCATGCAAGCCATTCTGCTGGAGTTGGCATTCTTTGGCGATCGTACCCAAGTGTTTGAGTTTCCCGATTGGGAGTGCCTACCCTACGACCGCGTTTCGCCCCATCAAGATATTATTTCTAAGCGTTTAGCCACGCTTACCAAGCTCGCCACTGGTACTAAAGGCATTTACGTACTGCCGGCCTCGGCATTAATGCAACGCTTGCCGCCTGCACAATATGTGTTAGGCAATAGCTTTGCATTACGTGTGAATCAAGAAATCAACACCGAGGCCCTGCGCGAGCAGCTCATCGATGGCGGTTATTATTCGGTAGAGCAAGTTATGGCGGCGGGCGAGTTTGCATTTCGGGGAGGCATTATTGATGTGTTCCCGAGCGGTGCCGAGCAGCCCTTTCGGCTCGACCTATTCGATACTACGATCGAGTCGATCCGCTATTTCGATCCCGAAACGCAACGCTCTACTACGAGTTTAGACGCGTTTGAGTTACTGCCCGCGCGCGAATTTCCCTTAGACGACGCTGGCGTGCAGCAGTTTCGGCAAGCATTCCGCGCCTATTTTG
>CAYGNS010000599.1:0-1994 GCA_964351295.1 uncultured Gammaproteobacteria bacterium | reverse complement strand
GCACCAGTTCTGCAATCGTTTCAATTTCATCGGAGTTCAAGTCGGGAGCCACTTTTAACGCAATCGGGACTCTGCGCTTATGCACCTTGGCGCATTTTTCGTGCGCTTGCTTGATGTGCAGTAAAAAGTCATCCAAATAATTGGCGTTCTGCAACTCGCGCAATGACTTAGTGTTGGGCGAGGAAATGTTGACCGTTAGGTAGGCCGCTTTGGAATAAGTTTTTTGCAATGCACTGACATAGTCGTAGTGCGCATCGGCAATCGATGTTGTGGCATTTTTACCGATGTTAATACCCGCCACCGTATGCAGCTTAGCGCTCGCATCAGCGCGTGCAAGATTGTCTAAAAACACATCCAACCCGGCACTATTAAACCCCATACGATTGATCAGCGCTTGATCCTCAACCAATCGAAACAGCCGCGGCTTGTCATTACCCGCTTGCGGCTTTGGTGTAACGGTACCCATCTCTACGCCGCTAAAGCCTAGCGCAGCAAAACTATTGAATGCTTTAGCATCTTTGTCTAAGCCAGCAGCCAAGCCGATGGGATGTTTGAAATCGAGCCCCATACACCGTGTTGGTAAGCTCGGCACCTTATTCGCGTAGAGCGTCGCAATGGCTTTACAGGCCCAAGACGAATTGGCTAGGGTTGCTAAATTAGCCAACGTGACGTCGTGCGCACGTTCTGCATCCATCGCAAACAACGCAGGCTTAGCAATTTGATATAAAACTCGATCTAGCATAGTGGGCCGGAAATTTAATGTGCTCTAATCGTCAGCTTAGGGCGCGATAGCCGCAAAAATTAGAATAAGTTTGAACCAACAATAGTAGGGGTTAGCGTAAGGCGTGTAAATCTCATTTACGTTTCGATGCCCCATTTTGCAGCGACCATAAATGCGCGTACTCCTGCTTTAAATTAAGCAGCTCGGCGTGCGTGCCTTGCTCCACAATCATGCCGTCGCGCAATACTAAAATGGTATCGGCATCCACAATCGTTGAGAGACGATGCGCGATCACCACACTCGTGTACTCGCCTCGTACCCGTTCCATTGCGGTTAAAATGCGCTGCTCTGCATCGCTGTCTAGCGAGGACGTGGCCTCGTCAAACACCAATATTTTTGGCTTTTTTAACAACGCCCGCGCAATCGCCACGCGTTGCTTCTCGCCGCCAGACAATTTTAGGCCGCGCTCGCCTACCGGCGTAGCGTGCCCCTGCGGCAACTGTGCGATAAACTCATCCAAAAAGGCCATTTCAATCGCTTGCTCAACCTCTGCGTCGGTAGCCGTTACATCACCGTAGCGAATATTCTCCCAAATACTGGCATTAAAAAGTACGGTGTCTTGCGGCACCACACTAATAGCGCGCCGCAAGCTAGCTTGAGTCACCTCACGAATGTCTTGCTGATCAATCAGCACGCAGCCCGACGTCACATCATAGAAACGAAATAGCAGCTTCATAATCGTGGATTTGCCGCTGCCACTACTACCCACAATCGCAACTTTTTGCTTAGGCTCAACACAAAAACTCACGCTCTTGAGTATGGGTCGTTCGGCTGAGTAGTAAAAACCCACGTCTTTGAATTCTATGCGGCCCGCCGCAACCTCGAGTTGCGGCGCATTGGACTGATCCTTTACGCTCGGCTCTACCTCAAGTAAGGCGAACATCGCATCGATATTGGCCAGTGAGCCTTTCATTTCTCGGTACACAAAACCTAAAAAATTTAGCGGCACAAAGATTTGCATCATCAAAGCGTTAATGAGCACAAAATCCCCAAGAGTCATCTCGCCGCTCGCCACATGATAGCCCGCCAGCACCATAGCCGCGGTGACACCACCCGCAATAATCAGCGACTGCCCCACGTTTAGCGAAAACAAGGTAAGGCGATTACGGCGACGTGCATTTTCCCATTCGGCTAAATTCAAATCGTATGCTTGGGCTTCGTATTCTTCGTTATTGAAATACTTTACCGTCTCAAAATTGAGCAAACTGTCTAC
>CAYGNS010000598.1:0-1997 GCA_964351295.1 uncultured Gammaproteobacteria bacterium | reverse complement strand
GTTTTAAAGTAGTTAAAGAATAAAAGTGCTTTGTTTCTTACAAATCATCGCTCAATTTTGGGAAAACTAGGCACTTGATGTGCAGATTCCCCTGTTTGTAGTCTCGAAATTACCAAAAGACGAGCTTCTTAAACCTTAGAAGGAAGCTGGCCGATTTTCCCCGGGACAGGAGTGCGCGCAGGTGGGAATCCATGCTTTAGTATTGTGGTGGAAAATAGTTCCTCCGACTGCGCGGGGAAGACTATTTCTCTCTGCGCGTGAGGCCTTATGCGCGCTGATATCGCGAAGAATTCGCCGAGGATATTCAATGTGTGGCAACCTTTCTAATACGCAGAAAATTAAGTTGCATAAAATGAAGTGTGGTCGCGTTTTCATTATTTGAGAAATGCGCTATTCTAGAACCTCAATGTTTTTCGCAGAAGGTAACCTATGAAATTTTTTACAAAAAGAACATTAGTTTCTATTTTTCTAATCGCATTTAGTTTTTGTGCCTTAAATGTAGTGGCTCAAAACAAGGTAGTTGTAGTTCCTTTGGACTCAACGTCTGAAAGAGGGTCTGAGTCAGGAGATTTGATTGGTGTTGCGGTCGTTCGGATTTCTGGCGGAAATCCAGTGATCATTGATGGCAGCATGCCTAATGGGGGAACTCCTACTGTGGAACGACGGTCTGGCCAGCCAGCCGGCCAATTCTTGGTTTTTTTCCCCGGTGAACCTTTTAGTATCCTGTCTCAGCCAGCCCACGTAACTTTATTTGAATCGTCAGGCGTGAGGGTTGCATACTTAGATTCTATTTCGGGCAGTGCGTTAGTTAAGGTGGTTGATGCTTCGGGCGCTAACGTTGACCCATTTGGCTTTACTATAAGCATTTATAAAGCCGCAGAGGGTTAATTAGCCTTTTGATCTCAGCCCTGTCCACTTATTACCTTTTGTTGATTGGTATTTACGCCGTAGGTTAGTTATAGGTTCTCTAATAGCGGTGAAGCACTTTCGATGTCGCTTGCTTGAGTCGGTGATTTTTGTGCTTCATTGAGGCTTTGTTGGCTTTCGACATTTGAATTACGATTTTGAAGTTCTAGTCTTTCGAGTTCCGACAATTCGACTTCAACAGAATCTTCGTTAGATTTTTCTTGAACAAGCTCGCTAGTTCCAGGCTGGATGTTTGGGGCTGGATGTTTGTGCGCTTCTTTCTCGGCATCAGATAGCTCATTGGCAAGAACTAATGCAGTGCTTACTAAACTCATAGTTAAAACGTTAATTATAAATTTCGAATATTTCATAGACTGTTCTCGATTTGGTTGAGTGAAACAGGATATTAACACTAATTAAAAATTGGAGGGACCAATTACAAGGATTGTGACCCGTTGTTACTTAACATAACGCTCGAAAATAGACGTTTAAATAGGATATGAACTTATACGTCTGCCTGACTCTATTGCTGCGTAATCTACCTTAGAGTGCGTTAGAACATTAAGATAGAAGTTAAGTGACTCCGACTGTCAGCAACATTTTAAGATTCGTGCTAGCGATAATCAATGCTCTATCTCTCGACTACGCAATGGTTCCGAGCGCCGACTCGGTAATTGTTCTATTCGTTACATCCCTGTAGTTACACAATTCAAACTATTTTCTCACGCTTAACCGCACGTAAATTGCAGAGCTCATACCTGAGCCTCTAATTCTATGCAGGATCTTAAAACGATAAAGTTCGCCGCCATTGCCGGGGCGCTATTGTGTTTAACAGCGGTCGGCTTCGGTGCTTTTGGTGCGCATGCTTTTGCTGAGGTTTTGCTGCAAAACCAACGTACCGAAGTATTTGAATTGGCGAGTCGATATCAGTTCTATCACGGCTTGGGGCTATTAGTGATCGCTTGCCTGTTTAAACTGTGCGCCAAAGCCGAAGCCTCGATTGTTTGGCTTATGCTGTTCGGCGTACTTATTTTCAGCGGTTCGTTGTATGCCTTAGCACTCAGCAATATGGGCTGGCTTGGCGCGATTAC
>CAYGNS010000597.1:0-2001 GCA_964351295.1 uncultured Gammaproteobacteria bacterium | reverse complement strand
ATAGACCCGTATTTCTCTACTATTTTACTTCAAAGCAACATCCAGTCGGCTTTTGTGTCCAACGTTAATTACCAAAGGAGTAATCCATGACCACATTTAAGACTCTTGCAATATCAGTAATCGGGGTGTTGTTAGCGCAACTGGCCTATGCTCAAAATAATGTTGTTGTTATTCCCATGGCTGGTGACGATGTTGCCATGGCACAACAAAATTTCAGGTATGTCGGCCGAGTGAATAATGGAACGGTAAACGAGGCCTTTATGTGCGAATCACAGATCTTTACTACGCCGAACCAAGAAACCCAAGTTTTGCTTATTGCAAACGCGAACGCCCGATTTACGGCGGATAGTTCTTACTGGTAAATCGAGATTGAAGTCAGCAAGGACGCAGGATCCTTTTTCTGTATCCGAAGCGCTGAGGCATATAACGAGGCGAGGAGTGGTTCTTGGTCTCAAATCTCGACTACGGATATTTTAGATTTGGACCCGAACTCAACATATCAATTCAGAGTACGTTTGGATGCTTCGGAGTCTACTGGCACGTTTTCAGATTCCGCCCAAGAGTATTGTGAGCTTGTTGTGTCAGCCACCTACAAATTACCATCGGGTAAGAACATTTTAGAAGTACCGCCTGAAGACTAGAGACGGTTGCACGCGCTTTGCGTGTTGGTGCTTTTAAGGTAACTCTTCTCGCGTCAGCCTTGAGGCAAAGATCGGGTCGTTCGGTTTCGATCCTTGCCTAATTACACGCGACTAATTAAACGGAATTAAACGGGTCAAAGCCCTTTGACCCGCCTGCCGCGTCTAGCTTGTCCAACTGTTCTTGCGAGTTGTTGTTTAACCTTTTCAATAAATAGATCACTGCCTAATGGAGTGCCTGTTTGCCTGCAGGCATCACTCATGTGTTTCATTTCTGCAGAGGTCAAGCCTTACCAGAACAGATCTATATACGCTTGGGATAGAAACTATTCCAATAAACGGCTCTGACCCCTTTATTGACTACAACTCAACTGAGCCAATGTCGCAGGCATTGTCGCCGAGCTCGATTAAGGCAATGGCGTTATTGCCGCCCACAATCGGAACGAAGAAATCATCGGCGCGTGATTTGCCGCGCTGATCCGTTATTGGGAACAAAGTTTGGTCTGCCGCTCCGACCAACGGGCTATCTGCTGCTGGTGCGTGAGTTGCTGTGGCACCGCCATTGCTCCCTAATGGGAGCAGGATGTTCGCCACGGCAGTGGGCAGGCTACCGTCACTGGTTGCCGATATGTCTGTACCGTTTAATGTCAGACCGCTGATCGCGTCCGCTAACGTCTGACTGCTGTCGCCTATTAGATTAATTCCCGAGAAATTAAAGATTGCTGTATTAATATCCGACAATTCATTGCCACTTGACACCGCTTCATTACCTGTAAACACACTGTTACTAATGTCAATAATGGCATTGTTAAAACCTGCTATGGCACCGCCCTGACTTCCAGAGGAATTTCCAATCATGGTGGAATTGACCAGTGTCAGCGTCATGGGAGTCGCGACGAATATTCCGCCGGCCCAATTCAAAGCATAATTACCGGACATTGTAGAATTAGTAATCGTTACAGAGGAGAAACTGGTTGACATTCCGCCTCCACTCGCGCCTGCCGTGTTGCCTGACACTGTGCTGTTCGTTAGATTGAGCGTTGCTTGATAAATAGTAAGGCCACCGGCTTCGCTATTCGATGCAACGTTGTTTGATATCGTGCTGTTATTCGCGCTAAAGGAAGATCCAGAAGTAATGCGTGCTCCTCCGCCTTGTTGAGTGCCCGCTGTATTGCCAGATATTGTGCTGCCGTTAATAACAAGGCTAGACGAACCGGTAACATCAATACCACCAGCTCTTCCAGATGCAGAATTATTGGTTATCGTGCTGGTGGTGAGCCTGAGTGTTGATGCCTCCCGAACGTCCACGCCACCACCCCAAGTAGCTGAGTTCGCGGTAATATGGCTGTCAACTAAATTGACC
>CAYGNS010000596.1:0-2020 GCA_964351295.1 uncultured Gammaproteobacteria bacterium | reverse complement strand
GTACGGGTCGCCTTTGGTAATGTATTTTTTAGGTACGCCATGAAACGACATAAGCAAACGTTCAGCGCGGCCGTGCTCTTGCCAATGGCTTTCAATCGATTCGCTAATGGCGCGCACATAAGCGGGGTGCTGATAATACTCGGATACAAAATTTAAACTCGGCACCCAGCGGTGCCGCTTTAGCGCGTCGGCCAGCGCATCAAAGGTCGAGCCGTTCGTGCTGCCGCTGTATTGTGGGTACATGGGGATTACGGTGATGTCGCGAATGCCCAGTTTAAAGAGCGCGTCGAGTCCTACTTCTACCGATGGGTTGCCATAGCGCATGGCCGCTTGTACAACAAAATGGTCGCCCAATAAGGCTTGAGTTTTGGTGGCTAAAGCAACGGTGTTGAGTAACAGGGGAGAACCTTGTTCAGTCCAAACCTCGCGATAGGCCGCAGCGCTTTTGTGCGAGCGCACATTAACAATAATGCCTCTGACTAGAATTGCCCGTAGTAGCTTCGGCAGTTCTATCACCCGTGGGTCCATTAAAAATTCAGCCAAATAGCGGCGTAGGCTAGGGCAGACAGGCCGGTCGGGAGTGCCCAGATTTACTAACAATACACCGCGTTGGGTGGAACGTTGTTGCGCGTCGAGCTCAGAACCAATGTATGACATGCGTAGGCAAAACCTTTAAGGAAGGATAAAACAACTAAATCAGAAAATTAATTAGCTCACGCGTTGCCCGTTACTTTAATACCTGGGCGGATGTGCTCATTGGCGAAGTCGACCATGCGGCGCAGCGACCGCGCCGCTTTAACTCGCACGGCTTCGTCAATATGAATTTCGTTGCTCCCCGTCGCCAACACTTTCTCGAGGCGCTTAAGGTCGTTCATTTTCATCCAAGGGCACTGCGCGCAACTTTTGCATGTGGCGCCATTGCCAGCAGTCGGGGCCGCAATAAATTCTTTGTCTGGCGAATATTGCGTCATCTTGTGAAAGATCCCGTCTTCTGTCGCCACAATAAATTTCTTGTGCGATAACTCACGAGTGGCGTTTAAAAGCTTGCTCGTTGATCCCACCACGTCCGCTAGGTCGATCACGCTCATCGGTGATTCAGGATGCACAAGCACTGCCGCATCGGGATGCTGTTGCTTCATCAACATGAGCTCTTCGGCTTTAAACTCTTCGTGCACAATACAAGAGCCTTGCCACATGATCATGTCGGCGCCTGTTTCCTTTTGAATATAGTTGCCTAGAAAACGGTCTGGTCCCCACAAAATCTTCTCGCCCTGCTGCATTAAATGGGTGCAGATTTCCAGTGCAATGGAGGACGTTACTACCCAATCGGCACGCGCTTTTACCGCCGCGCTCGTGTTGGCATACACCACCACGGTGCGGTCGGGATGTTCGTCGCAAAAAGCTGAAAACTCGTCAATCGGACAGCCTATATCCAAGGAGCATTCGGCTTCGCTGTCGAGCAGGAGTACGCGCTTCTCTGGACTGAGTATCTTAGACGTCTCGGCCATAAACTTAACTCCAGCCACGATGATTGTGCTGGCGCTGTGTTCAAAAGCGTAGCGAGCCATTTCCAGAGAATCAGATACGGTGCCGCCACTTTCCTCGGCAAGGTCCTGTAGTTCTTCGTCAACATAATAGTGCGAGACCAAGATCGCGTCTTGGCGCTGCATTTCAGCTAACAGGTGTGCGCGCAGATCACGCTCAGCCGTTGCCCCTAATACACTATGGCGAATCGAGCGAGCTTGCGCTGCTGTTTGGTTAATCTGATCAATCAACTCGGTTGGCACGTCAATGGCTTTGGACATGACAAAACTCCTAATAATTAAGCTTAGCAAACAGAGGGTATCGTATCACAGGCCAGTGCTGTCTCGGTGTGACAAACTTGGCTTCGCGTGCCGAGTTACTCAACTCGTGAGGCCTGGGATGAAGGAAGGTGGCGTGTAAATAAAAAGCCCGCGCCCCCTTTGCGGGAGCGCGGGCGTGAACATTGCTTAACCGCTTAGCTAAAACGGCTTCGGAA
>CAYGNS010000595.1:0-2026 GCA_964351295.1 uncultured Gammaproteobacteria bacterium | reverse complement strand
GCCCTATTGGGCTTAGCAGTAATTTTTGAATGAGTAAGGCTTGGTGTGTTTCAGGAAACAGACCGCCGTTAAGAAAACAGCAGGACTTTATCGTGATATTGGTGCTGCCTTCTAATTGTCTTGCCAGCATTTCTTGTGCCACAGACACCCCATAGTCATGACAAAGAATATGAACTTCTTTAATGCCTTTCTGTTTGAGATATTCTAATTGTAAATCGGCTTGCTGGTGTATTGTGTAATCGCGCTTGTCGGGCTTATCAGAAAAACCAAAGCCAAGCATGTCGATGACCTCAAGATTGGCGAGTTGCGCAAGTAAGCCGCTCATTTTCTGCCAATCCCATGATGAAGTTGGAAATCCATGAATAAGCAATAAGGTTGGCTGCGTGCTCTGGGTACCAGCAATCGAGTGGCTGTAAATAGAGTGCCCCATCAACTCAATAAATACACCGTTGTGTAAAAACTCGGTAATGCGTGGGTTGGTGAAAGGGGGTTCCTTGTGAGCGAGAAGCTGGGTCATGATGCGTTATTCAATTTAAACTTTACAAGATGGGTTGCACTGTCATTTCCCAATCGATCAAATGATCGAAAGCGACGGTGAATACTGGTCAAAGAGCTTAAACATTAAGAACGCATATTTCTATACATTTTGTTTGTTAAACTCGCTAACTGAGCGAATTCAATAACCGTGGAGCACCGTGGTATGACGTACGATTTACTAATCAAAGGCGCCAAGATATTTAACAATCAGGAAGCGCCTGTTATCGAAGATATTGGTGTAAAAGAGGGTAAGGTGGTCGCCCGTGGCGACTTAGCTGACTCCACGGCAACTCAAGTCATTGACGCACATGGTTTGTATGCAATGCCTGGCTTGTTCGACATCCACACCCATTATGATCTTGAGTTAGAAGTTGCACCGAGTTTACCTGAGTCTACTCGGCACGGCACAACGTCGGTGGTTATCGCTAATTGTAGTCTCGGCTTAGCATTTGGAGCGCAACGTCGCGACGGTTTTGACCCGATTGTAGATTGTTATGCACGAGTCGAAAATATTCCTAAGCGAGTGTTGCGTGCGTGTGCCGATAAAGTGACGTGGTCTACACCCGCTGAGTATCTTGAGCATCTAGACGAAATGCCCATGGGCCCCAACGTGATTACAATGATCCCGCACTCAATGTTGCGCATTGAAGCCATGGGGTTTGCCGCGAGTGTTAGTCGCGATCCCACCGCAGCAGAGCTTGAGCATATGTGTGCGCTGTTGGAGGCTGGGCTCGCTTCTGGTTACGCCGGATTTTCTACTGATGCCTTACCGTTTCACTATCTCGCCAATCAACCCAATACACATAAGACCATCCCGACGCAGTTTGCCAAACACCTTGAATTGAAGAAATTAACCAATGTAGTGCGTCAGTACGGTGCTGTATGGCAGGCTACGCCGCCAAAAGACAGTCCTTACAATACACTGAAAACGTTCTTGTTAACCAGCGGTCGACTGCACGGCAAAACGCTTAAAACTACCGTAGTTGCCGCCCTAGATGTACATGCAAATCGAAACTTGGTGCGCCTTGCCAAAGTTCTCTCCAAATTACTGAACTCGCGTTTATTTAAAGGGGAGTTTCATATGCAAGCGCTCGGCGCACCGTTCAAGATTTGGTCGGACGGAGCGGTTACGCCCATTGCCGAAGAAATTCCAGAGCTACGTGCTCTGAATGAAACGGACCTTGAAGATCGAGCCGCGCGCCAAGTTATCTTGGGTGATCCAGAGTATCGCGCTGCGTTTCGTAAAATGTGGATGAAAGGTAAATCGGGATTTGGAGTTGCGAGAATCAAGCGGTTATTGAGATTAGAAGATTACGCGTTTGATCGCGATCTCGGTTCGATGACGATCGAGGTTTGCCCATTTCCTGGTTGGCAAGCGGTAAGCTTTGCGCAAGTTTATCAACGAGCACTAGACCATTTTTCGGGCCGAGTGCCCGTCCAAGGATATGAAGCCGCGTTGCTCAACGAGCACTTTAGTAATATGCAGGAC
>CAYGNS010000594.1:1363-2030 GCA_964351295.1 uncultured Gammaproteobacteria bacterium | reverse complement strand
CCTCTACAATTAGGTCCTCAGATTTTGCGCCTAACACTAATACGATGGGACTCGCGACAAAAATAGAAGAATACGTACCAATAACGATCCCAATAATTAGCGTCGCCGCAAAGCTCGTCAGTGCTTCGCCACCATACACATACAATGCAACCAACACGAGTAGGGTGGTCAACGAGGTGAGGATGGTGCGTGGCAATGTTTGGTTTATCGACGCGTTGATGGTTTCTTCCGTATCAACCTCACGCATACGCCGAAAATTCTCTCGAATACGGTCAAATACAACAATCGTGTCGTTCAAGGAGTAGCCAATAACGGCGAGAAGCGCCGCCAAAACGGGCATCGAAAACTCCATTCTGGTTAGTGATAGCACGCCTAAGGTAATAATAATATCGTGGATCAAGGCAATCACAGAGCCGAGTGAAAATTTCCACTCAAAACGAAACGCCACATAAATCATTACCATAATCAGGGCGTACACGAGCGCTAAGATGCCCTTCTCGAACAATTCCTTGCCAAATGTAGGCCCAACAAACTCTACACTCTGCAAAGTGCCTTGGCCAACCGGCGAAGCCGCTAATGCAGACATGATGCGAGTGCTCACCGTGGCATCTTCTTGCCCTGCCGCCAACGGCAGTCGAATCATGATGTCGCGGTTACTACCAAAATG
>CAYGNS010000594.1:0-1353 GCA_964351295.1 uncultured Gammaproteobacteria bacterium | reverse complement strand
CCCAACCTGTGCTTCAGCAAGAACAGCGCGCACTTCACTCACCGACACATCTTGTGGGTATACGAGTTCCACCTTGGTGCCGCCCGAAAAATCGATGCCAAAGTTTAACCCTTGTGTGGCTAATGAATAAGTGCCCAGCGCGATTAATAACACCGAAAAAATGAGCGCAATAAAACGCAATTTGATGAAATTAATGGTTAAGGTGTTAGAAATAATTTGCATGAATCAGTTCTCGGTTAGGCCGATGCTTGTATAGGTAGAATGCTCGAAATGTACTTTAAGACGAAAGGTTGGTGCGCACGAAGTGCATACTCATCAACCCGGCGCGCTCTAGATTTTCAGCGTATTCAAACGCTTATTGCCATAAATAAAATTGACGACGACGCGGGACACAAAAATCGCCGTTATCATCGAAGTCATAATGCCTATACTGAGTGTAATAGCGAACCCTTGAATTGGGCCTGTACCAAAATTAAACAGTACGAGTGCCGCGAGCAAGGTTGTTAGATTGGCGTCGATAATGGTCGAAAGAGCATTGTCGTAGCCCCGATGGATCGCCAACTGCGGCGACGCGCCCGCCTCGAGTTCTTCGCGGATTCGTTCAAAAATCAAGACATTCGCATCCACAGCCATCCCCACGGTCAACACCATTCCGGCCACACCAGGTAAGGTTAGCGTGGCTTGCAATAGTGATAACACAGCCACAATAACCACCAGGTTTAGCACTAGGGCAAAACTGGCTACGAGTCCAAAAATGCGATAATAAACAACCATAAAGAGGAGCACTGCGAGAAAGCCAAACGCCACAGACTTAAAGCCTTTTTCGATATTCTCCGCACCGAGGCTCGGACCAATGGTACGTTCCTCCACAATGTACAACGGGGCTGCCAGCGATCCAGCACGTAACAACAATGACAATTCCTGCGCTTCTCCAGGTCTGTCTAAACCGGTAATTTGAAAACGTTTACCTAACTGATCCCGAATCACGGGTGCGGTAATAACCTCTTTAACTTCGCTCGTGGTGACTTGTTCTTCGCCGTTGTCGAGACGTTGTCGATCAATACGCGTTTCTACATAAACGACCGCCATACGGTTGCCGATATTATCGCCCGTAACGTCCGAGTTAACGGCCGCAGCTTTTGCATCTAAGGTAATACTGACAATTTGCCCACCGCCTTGCGAATCAAAGCCAGCGGCCGCATCAATGATGTTTTCGCCAGCGAACAACACGCGATTTTCCAGCAGAATGGGTGTTCCATCTCTAAAATTAAAGCGCTTTGAACCAATCGGAACATTGCCCCGGACGGCGGACGACAAAGCATTTTTTTCGTCCACCAAGCGCACTTCTAAAGT
>CAYGNS010000593.1:0-2036 GCA_964351295.1 uncultured Gammaproteobacteria bacterium | reverse complement strand
GATACTGGCTGCGTGGATCTAAGGCTAAGTGCGATGCGAAGGCCTCGGTTACATAAACCTCGCCCTGTGGTGCAATGGGCTCGATGCGAGCGGCGGTGTTCACGTGCTGCCCAAAATAGTTAGGCCGTTTAGTCATGGGGTCTTCAAACTCAAATATGGGCCCAAAATGCGCCCCAATCCGTAACTGCGGTTGTTGCACATACTCCCCCGCTTCCGACTCAAACAGCTCTAGATCGCGCATCGCTACTTGCATGGCCAAGGCACATTTAGCTGCGGTTACGGCATCGTTTAAGACCACGAACAGACCATCCCCCCAAGTATTAATCGACAATAATGCGCTGCTATTGCCTTCCAAAGCATGCTCCAGAGCCCGCGCAAGCCGCCCCATCACCCCTTCTACAAACACGGGCAATTGTGCATCCGTTAACTTACTAAACCCAGCCACATCACCAAACAGAATTGCTTTTAAAGCTGGGTCGAATATGGGCGATGAGTTTGCATCACGTATCCCCGTTAAGATTCCACCCAACGGCTCTGCAGTAGCAGGCTCGCTGCACTCCAAGGGCTCTATGCTGGTTGAGATTATGTGTGACGAATACCCTAAGGCTTGCCATATTTGTTTATCGCTAAAAGTGCCGGCCGGGCCGTGGGTGTCTGCCCCATTCCACACCAAAACTTGCGTAATGGGAGCATCGAGATGCTGTTTGCGTAAACACGCGCGGCCCATGGCGTAAACCGAACAATGATGAAACAAAGCGTCGTTACCATTGTAGGGCCCCCGTGAACTGTAGGTGCAGCTAGAGGCTTGTGCTAAACAGTTTCTGAAGCGCTGCACCCACTGTTCACCCGCCGGTACAACCGATACTTTTATAAAGTCCGCCTCGTCGAATGGCATAACCACATGCAACTCGCCACCTCTAGCCAAGACTTGTTCGGCAATCATTATATCGGCGCCAGCTGCCAAGGCACCGTAAGCGATTGCCACATCATGCGCTTCAAGCACCTGCTTAATTCGCGCTGAAACCGCTGCTTCTGCGTGCGCAGGAAACTTGCCGTCCTGCCCAGCCGGACTAATGATATGACCTGCAAAATGCATCACCGTAGGCAATGCTAGCGGCGCTAGAACATTTTCGTTGTTAGTGAGTAATTTGAACTGTCGGCGCGTAGAGGCCGTGCTTGCTAAGTTCGTATTGGGCTGCGCAACCGCTTGATTGAGCAATGCAATGCAACTCGCCGTTTCGCCAATCAACAGCTTGGCTTCAGCGGCCGATGCGAGGCTCCAGTAGTCGTTAGCTGAACTGTCAATCAGTTGCAAAACGCGCTGCGCGAGCACAATCGCTTGGTTTTCTCGTCCCGCTAAATGGAACATCGACGCCGCATTAATCGCTGGGTAATAGTCATCCTGACCATAAGCCTCAAACACAGCTTGGTAGCGCTCTGCAGCCGCCAAAAAATGCTTTGCTCTGTGGGCATCAGGCGCGTTGATCGCAATGTCTTTTTCAATACGCGCGGCAAGTGCTCCTGCGTCCACTCCCGCTACCTTGCCAAGCTCATATTTGGCATATGCGAGTTTGGCTTGTGCTGTAGCCCCCATGCGGGCAAGTGCGAGCACCGCCAAGTATTTAAGCTGATCCAGCGCGGCGGCGTCGTTAGCCGACGCATCATCCGCGCCCGGGCTTAACGCGGACAACGCTATTTCGTAAGCCCTTAAATACTCGCCCGAATTCATGGCGAGCTGACACACATCTCGCAACGGCGAACCCATTATCTGAACCAAGAGTAATTACACCACAGGGTAAGCATCAATCTGCGTGTCGCGATACCACCTTTTGCAAACCGCTCAGTCACTTTACTTCTGCTCCCCGGCAACTACTTTTAACGGTCGTCGCCCCCAAACTTGGTTTTTGTTACCAGAGACATAACGCAATTCGTAATCTCCGGGTTCTTTTGGGGCACGAATTTTAGTGTCCGTTTTTCGATACGTCTGCGCATACGTACTGTAGCGAGCATCGTCTTCTGCATTTACAGGATACACT
>CAYGNS010000592.1:0-2038 GCA_964351295.1 uncultured Gammaproteobacteria bacterium | reverse complement strand
GTCGATTAAAGTGATCCGCTGGATGGATGGGCTGTAGGCAACACGAACCAGACCGAGCTCTATAATCGAATCCGACAGAGGGTCTAATCCAGTCGTTTCTGTGTCAAGGATAACCATAGGGATTTCGTCGCCTACGGTGGGTAACAGATAAAGTGGCCACTTTTGATCTTGCTTAGTGCTGGGGATTCGCTCAAGAAGCCGAAAATCATCAGGACGGCCCTGTATTTCAGCGAATTTTGCTAAAGGGAAGTGTTTCGATACAGGTGGCATAAGGAACCTCTTAAAGCAGTTGATGTGCCCTTAAAGTAGCCTGTAGGCGGATATTAAGTAAACGACAGCGAAGAATAGTTGTTGGTCTCAACATCAAACTAAGATGTTGGGTCTCCCAGGCTTCTTAGTCTCTCCACAACCTTAAATACGAATTCCGCATCCTCTAACGCATTGTGCCACTCTGAGCGCGGTGCGAACTTGAGTTCAGCCAGAAGGTCATCTAAAGCGGGACCGCGGCTGCTGCATCGAATGCCCGTTGCTTCAGCCCACGGCTGAGCGGCACGCTGCGAACAAAATACCCCTAGCACCTTAAAATCGATGGCCAGCTCATTACTCTGGGCCGCATTTTCAAAAATGCGCCAGTCGAATGACGCGTTATGAATCACGATTAATTGATTCTCTACCAGTGAGCGAATCTCAGGCCAGCTAGCCGAGAGGGGAGGGTAGTCTCTCGCTTCTTCATCCGATATCCCGTGCACCGCATAGGCGTGCGGGGATATTCGCTTTGCGGGCCGCACTTTAAACAAGGATCGGCTCGTAATTTGGCCATCCTCTACTGAAACGATGCCCAACGTGATGGGGTCGGGTGGGGTGTTACCCTCAAAGAGGCCCGTTGTTTCAAAATCCAAGCACACATAGTTTTGAGGCAGGGCGCTAAAAGCCCAAAGCATTTTATTAGACATCAACGGTCTCCACCTTCTCAATGTGAAATATTTCTGATCCGTTCCAATGATAGCGGTAGTGTGCTGATTGGATGACAGGTAGGATGACTTTCGGCTTGAAGGCCGCAATACACTCGCCCGCTGGATATCGAACGGAGCGGTACAACAATCCAAACTCGCCTCGAGCACGCGCTGCGCGGCCATAGGCTTGTGAGTCTGTGTAATCGGTTGGGTTATGCAGGCCTTGTTGTTCACGAATATCATCAAACTCGCTGTAGTCTGGGTTGATATCGCCGACATACAGGCGCATCACCCTAGAGGTCGAGCCTTCATTGCTGTCGGATAATTGGCGAGCTTGCCAGTACTTCGTCTCGGCAAGGGCCGTATTCACACACAGCCCTGCGTAGTAGACGCCGTAGAGGCCATCGGTAAACCGTGACGCTTGGCCAATATGCGTAAACGAGGCCATGATCGGCGTGGATCCCGCACCGGTTACCGCATCACCAGGCGCAACCTGATCTAAATGCCCCACCTGAGCTTTAATTCGATCATTGGTCAGCGACTCAAGCTCATAAGCAGCGTAGAGATCTTCGCTCGACAGGCTACGTTCAAACAGCCTAATCGGGGGGAATTGACTTGGTATGATCCGATAGGTTGACCCCGTAACTTTCTTTCTAGCCAAAGTGAGCCCCCCGTGACGCATCAAGGTAGCGACGAACATCGGCGAGATCAAGGATGCTGCCGCGCAGCATTTTTTCAAGCGGCGTTGACCCGCCAAACGCTTTGTTGGGCGCTTTCATGTAGGAATCCCAACGAGGTTCGTCGTACAAGAGCTCAACCGCTTTGCGAATACCCGCGATGTAACTTAAGCGCTCTAAGGTATCTCGCTCGATGGGAAACGCGTCGCCAGCATCCACCTTCGCTTTCCAGTTGCGCAAAGTGTGCCGATTAGACTTGCCTAACAAAGTGAGTTGCTCGTCCACGGTTAGATTCCACCTGGCCGCAAGATCAAAGAATAGTCTGAGGCCAACGAGGGCGAGCCTCGAGGGGTTGGTGGCGGGTTTTGGTGTAACAATCTTCATTTCGGCTCGTATGTTCAATTTTAT
>CAYGNS010000591.1:0-2040 GCA_964351295.1 uncultured Gammaproteobacteria bacterium | reverse complement strand
GAGAACAGGCTTTGATCGACACTCACGTATTGTTGTACATGCTGTGTTGCAAAAATGGGGGCACCGGCCGCTACGTCACCGATGATGGCAAGGTGCGGTATGTCACTATTGGCGGGTTCGCCAAATTCGCTATCGGCTTGATCGAGCATCCAAGCATTTCGCGCTTGCTCATGAATAAATATTCCGCGGGATGTGCCGGCCTTTAACTCAATATGGCCTTTTTTATCCAAGGCTTTGAGATGGTCTTCTGCGGCGTTTGCTGATTTAAAACCGAAGTGCTCGGCTATCTCCACCCGAGTCGGTGGTGCGCCATTGGCGGCCATGCTATCGAGAATGAAATCAAAAACCTCTTGTTGACGCTTGGTCAGAGGTTGTAGGTCGCTCCAGCTGCTCATCGAATGATCCTCGCTCAATACTTCTCATTAAATCTAGTTGAATATCTGTACTTGCCTTACTGAATTGCTTGGCGCAATGACCACGTTATTATTGCGCACGCCCTGGTCAGTCTGTATTGGTTCAGTCTGTATTGGTTCAGCGCGTCAACGAATGCTATGTTTTGCAACGTAATGACAATGTTCGCTATCTTTATTCGCCAACTACATTCGCCAACTACTGTTAAAAACCACAGTAAGTTAAACACAAGACTGTTTGTATGTCCAGTGTTTCTGGCTTAGAGATGGAATAGATTAAGTGCGCCTGCGGGCACAGGCTTTCTGCATGCGAGGCGGAGAAAGTTTCAGCAAAGAGGTGAGCTTGAAGTACGGCAGGGCTGGAGCTAGGTTCGGTTACGGTAGGTGATACGGCCTTTGGTTAGGTCGTAGGGCGTGAGCTCTACTGTTACGGTATCGCCGCGCAGGATGCGGATGTAATTTTTACGCATCTTGCCAGAAATGTGGGCATGAACAACGTGCCCATTCTCTAGTTCTACTTTAAATTCTGTGTTGGGTAGGGCATCGATAACGACGCCTTCCATTTCAATATGATCTTCTTTTGACACTGGTGAGTGGTCTCGCTATTTAATAATGGGTTTTGGCTAAAAATGATGTGCTTTCGCTCACTCTAGATGACTTGGCTAGTCACTCTTTGAGCGCGAAGTATCATGCCCCAACTGTGGCAATAAATAAAGGTTTTCGAGCCATTCTCGGGCCCTTAACGTCATTGTTCTGACCTGTGTAAACTGGACAGCAGGTGTAGCGTGAGGAGCGCACGCAGAGAGCGTGTCAGGGTGACTTTATGCGAGGCCTCAGATTTTTCGCCAAACGCGATTAATAAAGCCTTCCAAAGGTTGGAATTTAATCTTGTACCCCATCTTTTGTGATTCCTCTATCCAGTAACCTAGATAGACATACGGTATTTCCTTAACCTGCGCCAAGCGCACAAGGTATAGCACTGCAAATGTACCTAAGCTGCGCTCTGCCATGGCTGGCTCATAAAAGGTATAGACTGCGCTCAAGCCCCCGGCAAACTGATCAATAACGCTGACCCCAACGAGTTTGTCCTGCAAATAAAAGCATACAAATTTAGATTTGGAGAATTTCGACTCAATAAACCCAATGTATTTGCTCGGATCGTCGTCGCACATCGAACTGTCAGCGTGACGGGCGCGTTGATAGCGCAAATACAAATCAAACTGTGCTTGATTAAAGTTCACATTTTCGATCTGTACAGTCAGATCATTGTTTTTCTTCCAGACCCGCTTTTCGTTCCGTGACGGATTAAACTGTGCCACAGGGATTCGCACCGAGACACAGGCTTTACAGCTTGGGCATTTTGGTGCGTACAGCATTTCCCCACTGCGACGAAAGCCTGAACGCGACAGCGTGGCAAACAAGTCCACGCCGATGATGTGATCTGGGTCTACGATGATCGATGCGCTCTGTTCTCCCTCAAGGTAGGGGCAATCGTCTACAACAGTCTCGAATAGACGAATGGGGTTGTGGGCAGTACTCATGGCTTATTTATACCATTTTCTATAACGCGTTCGGCAGTAAGTTGCGTAAATTGGCTACGCAATTGCATCATTCAGGACTCTTCGGGCGG
>CAYGNS010000590.1:0-2042 GCA_964351295.1 uncultured Gammaproteobacteria bacterium | reverse complement strand
CTCTAGAAGCTGCACATCAGCCCATTGCCGAATTGTACGTCGCTCAGCAAGACGGGGGTAAACCGAGCCGCTGCCTTGCACCCCATAAAAATGAATTCTTAGATTTTTAATTGCTTTTGTCATCAGTGAACTTTTACGTGTTGTGAGGCAGGGTGTTATACCGATTAAACATTTATAGCTTATATGGCCAATCACATCAATACCGTTATAGCAGGAGCCATTTACACAACACTGCCATGGTCAACCAAAATCTGATTGCCAAGAAATTTTGCATGGAATAAAACCAGTAACAAAGGTTATAGTCTGAGCAATTAACTAGGTGAATACCATGAAAGTTAAATACCTCATTCAAATTGCCATTGGGTTCCTCTTCACAGCGATCTTTATCGCTTGGGAACGCAACGCACTGGAGCTACCCCTGCTCGACCGACTGGAACTCATTGCTTACGATGCACGACTAGCTGCCACCGTTCCCGATAAAATTATTGACCCGCGAGTGGTCATCATCGACATTGATGAACGGAGCCTCGTTGAGGAGGGTCATTGGCCTTGGAACCGCGTAAAGCTCGCGCAATTGGTTGATACCTTATTTGATGTTTACGAAATCGACATCTTGGGCTTTGACGTGGTGTTTGCCGAACGCGATTCGTCAGAAGAGTTGGAGCTTTTGGAAGCGCTAGCCACACAAGCAACTGACGATGCCTTCTTACAGCGGTTTGCCGACTACAAACCCTATTTAAATCCAGACGCAGTGTTTGCCCAGTCCCTAAAAGATCGTCAGGTGATCATGGGTTATTACTTTGATAAAAGCACCACGCGCTCGACACGTACAGGCCAAATACCTCCGCCAGCGTTCGAACAAGGCTCGCCCTATTACGACATGCTCACGCTCCAGAGTACTGAAGTCGTAGATGATGCAGGCATCAAAGTCATGCGTGAAGCGGGCGTAACAAGCTATACCGCGAATGTTGCAGAGCTTCAGAACAATGCTTTGGGTGGCGGGTTTTACTCGATTCCCTCACAAGACCGAGATGGCATACTGCGTCGCATTCAATTGTTAGAAAAATTTGAAGGCGCCATTTACGAGTCGCTATCATTAGCGCTTGCACGCCATTATTTAATGGGCGAAACCGAGCTGATTACGGCGGTTAACGAACAAGGGGAAGAAGTAGTAGAAAGCCTAGATATCGGTACCGGAACCATTCCACTGGATACAGTTGGCACTGCATTTATACCCTACCAAGGCCGAGCCTTTAGCTTTCGATATATCTCAGCGACGGATATTTTAAATCAAACGGTCGAGAATCCCGAAGACCTGCAATACGTAATTGCCTTAATCGGCACAACAGCAGCGGGCTTAGTCGATTTGCGCAACACCCCACTGCAGCAAAACAATTACCCTGGCGTCGAAGTACACGCGAGCACCATAGCCGGCTTACTTGATGCCAATTTTCGCTCTAGACCTTACTACGCCGCTACGGCTGAATTCTTAATGATTTTAGTGGTGGGTGGGTTGCTATCGCTGTTTTTACCATTGCGCGGAGCCACCACTCAAACCTTGACTTGGCTGGCAACTTCAGCTGGTTTGGTAGCGGTAAATATGTATCTGTGGCTTGCCGAAAACACCATTCTAACCATAGCGCCCTTATTAGTCCTCACCACAGGGCTATACATGCTCAATATGGCTTATGGTTACTTTTTTGAGAGTCGCAATAAAGCCAAACTCAGCGGACTATTTGGTCAATATATTCCGCCTGAGCTTGTGGATGAAATGGCCAAGGACCCAGAATCTTATAGCCTTGAGGCCAAACGTGAGCAGCTCACCGTATTATTTACGGACGTTCGAGGATTTACCAATATTTCGGAAGGCTTAGACCCTAAGTCTTTATCAAATCTAATGAACGATCTGCTCAGTCCCATGACACGAATAGTGCATAACAATGGTGGCACCATCGACAAATATATGGGCGATGCGATGATGGCGTTCTGGGGTGCCCCGCTAGCCAATACGGCACATGCTAGTGCCGCTGTTCGCTCAGGTC
>CAYGNS010000589.1:721-2045 GCA_964351295.1 uncultured Gammaproteobacteria bacterium | reverse complement strand
GCCAAACGTTGCGGCGAAGGTATCAAACGATTCCGCGCTATCTACGGGAAATCCACGAAACAAAATAGTGCCCGATTGCGACAGCGCCATTTCGATCTGCGGTAAGTTTTGTTTAATCCAATCGCTAGTGTGCGCCAAGGTGCGCACTGACTCCGGCGCTCTAACTACCATGGGGAACAGCCCAGTGGCGAATTCAAGTTGGTGATCAACAGTTATGGTCGGTAGAGAAGTAGTCATAGTCAGTGCCGTATCGTGTCAAAAGGGTTGGGTCAGATTCACTAATGCAGAACGAATAATTAATCGTAAATTGGAAAAAACGTATTAAACGCAGCCTCGCAAAACTCACCTGGGTCGTTAAAGCGGCGATTGGCGTTTAAAGCGGCTATCGACTGCATTTCTGTATCGCTGAGGCTAAAGTTGAACAAATCTTGATTCTCGAGCATCCGCTCAGGTTTGCTAGTTTTGGGAATAATCGACGTGCCACGTTGAATCCCCCAGCGCAGCACAATTTGCGCTGGCGTTTTGCCGTGCCGTTGTGCCGCTTGTTGCACCACCGCTTGTTCCAGCACGGATTCCGTTTTGGCGGCCATGTTGAGCTCTAGGTAGGATAGAGCGCCCAGCGGCGAAAAGGCGGTAACTTCTATTTGATTAAGAGCGCACAGCCGCAGTAATTTTTCTTGTGTTAAATACGGGTGCGATTCAATTTGCAGCACAGCGGGTTTGATCTGCGCGTAGCTCAGAAGATCTTGCATCAGCCCAGTATTGTAATTGCACACGCCAATATGCGATGTTTTTCCCGTCGCCACCAATGCTTCCATGGCTCGCCAAGTGTCCATTAGCGGAACGGCTGCACGACGCATTCCGAGTTCAGGTTGACTAGGGTCAAACAGCCATTCAGCAGGGTAACGCGTGGCGAACGGGACAAACTCCAATGCGATCGGAAAATGGATCAGATATAGGTCTAGGTATTCAAGCTGCAAGTCTGCTAGCGTCTTATCGAGCGCTGCCTCAACGTGCTCAGGAGCATGGTAAGTGTTCCATAGTTTTGACGTAATCCATAAGTCTTCGCGTTTGCATAGGCCGTCCGCTAGTGCTTTGTGAATACCATCACCCACTTGCTGTTCATTACCATAATCACTTGCGCTGTCGAAGTGACGGTAACCGGCGACGATGGCGTTATAGACTGCTTGAGCGCAATCTTGCGGTGCGATCTTCCAGAGGCCGAAGCCTATGTTCGGCATACCAATTGAGTTAAGCGATGTTTGCATAGGGAGAAAAGGACTGTTAATTTGCGACAATTGAATTATTATATCTTATATAAGAC
>CAYGNS010000589.1:0-711 GCA_964351295.1 uncultured Gammaproteobacteria bacterium | reverse complement strand
TAGTAAAGTAGTTCAAAATGTGGTGAGTAATAGGGTGAAAATGTTTCTGAAGTCATAGTTTAAGGTGCTAGTGTGTTAGCCAAGGTTGTTGCTAAACTCATCTTGGTGAGCCGTGTTCGTGTGTTGCTAGAGATCCGTTGAATGCAAATGTCTACGTGCGCCTGCTTGGAAGTGAAAGCCAGCGCAAAATTCACCGAGACCAATATAGTAGCACTGTCTTCACGGATGTTTTGTCTGAGCGCAGCGGCCTCTCGCATTGAAAGGTGCAGTAGCGATGTTCTGGCTGTTCGCAGGCCCATTAAAGGGATACCCCAATTATGACGACGAGTTTTCAACCTCTGTACAAACAAGTTTACGACCTTCTTACTCAGCGGTTAAGAGATGGCCATTGGAAGCCCGCGGGTTTGCTGCCGAGCGAGTTCGCGCTCGCGGATGAGTTGGGAGTGAGTCAAGGTACAGTGCGTAAAGCATTAAATCAGTTGGTCGCCGAACATTTGCTAGAACGAAGGCAAGGTAAAGGCACGTTTGTTGCGGAGCATACGCAAGAGAGCTCCCTTTTTAGGTTTTTTCGCTGGCGTGAACCCGGTGGCGAAAGTCTGATTCCCGAGACACAGGTGATTGGCCGGTCGCGGCGTTTGGCGAATGCTGATGAGTTGACAAAACTCAACTTACCGACGGGCGAAGAGATACATGAAGTGGTGCGTTTAAGAT
>CAYGNS010000588.1:0-2055 GCA_964351295.1 uncultured Gammaproteobacteria bacterium | reverse complement strand
CCAATAGCTTGAGGCGTGATGGCGGGGGCAGTTTCGGTGACCGCTTCGTCATTGATGAGTTTTTGCACATTGCGGCGATGATACTTAGGTACCGGCGCATCGCGATGCACACCAAAGCTTTTCTCGAACACCACACGAAACGTCTTATTGTTGAGCAAGGCATTGCCGGTTTGATTCACCACCGGTATTTTCATCAACTTGTTCATCGCGTCGGTTCTGGTTAACACGCGATTTCTTAGGCTGGTGCCTTTTTCTTTAAACTGTTGCGCTTTGGCGCGCAGCATCAAATGAGGGTAGTCCACATTCCACTCGTGAGGTGGAACATAAGGACATTTGGTTAAATAGCAGAGGTCGCATAAGTAGCACTCATCCACCACTTTTTGAAAATCGGCTTTATCGACACCATCTACCTCCATGGTGCTCGACTCGTCTACTAGATCGAATAGAACAGGAAAGGAATTGCACAAGCTTACACAGCGTCGGCACCCGTGACAGATGTCGAATACGCGCTCAAGCTCATGCTCTAAATCTTGTCTATCCCAGTAAAGATCGTTTTTCCAATCTATAGGGTGGCGGGTAGGGGCTTCTAAACTGCCTTCTTTGGTGATGGTCATGGCGTTATTCACAGTCGGCTAAGGGAGTAAACAAGGAACTATTTAGCGCTGCAGCTCTTTAAATAGCCTCGGCTATTTATAATAGCTGAGGCACTTTACAACGAAGCGCAACCGGCAAGCGAGTGCACCTAGGCACCCGCTGCACGGTGTATCGAACATCGATATTAGTCGTCCATCGAATCCAATGTTTTCTGAAATTTATTGGCGTGCGAACGCTCGGCTTTAGCGAGTGTTTCAAACCAATCTGCAATTTCATCAAAACCTTCATCGCGCGCATCCTTGGCCATACCAGGATACATATCGGTGTACTCATGCGTTTCGCCCGCAATCGCAGACTTCAAATTGTCTGCTGTACCGCCAATAGGCATACCTGTGGCGGGATCGCCAACTTCTTCCAAATATTCAAGATGGCCGTGGGCGTGGCCCGTTTCGCCTTCTGCCGTTGAGCGAAAAACGGCAGCAACGTCGTTGTAGCCTTCCACATCTGCCTTGGCGGCGAAATACAAATAACGACGATTAGCTTGTGACTCGCCAGCAAACGCGTCTTTTAACGCTTGCTCAGTTTTTGAACCTTTTAATGACATCTTTATTCTCCGATTGATGATTTAACAGGGTAGATCATGTCTAACGATGCGAGCATGGTGGGAATGGCACTTCGAATTACTCCACCATGCATGGATATCTTAAAGAATGTTGGGTAATCTATCCAATAAATTAAATTTGGACTTTCGATCGATCTAATTAATAATGAATCACCCTACCGTCAAGCAGCTGAAATACTTGTGCGCTTTAGCAGAGCATCGCCATTTTGGCAAAGCCGCAGAAGCATGCTACGTGTCGCAGTCTGCTCTAAGTACGGCCATTGGGGAGCTCGAGGGCAATTTAGGACTAATGCTATTTGAACGCAGTTCTCAAGTCCTCATCACACCTGCTGGGCAAATTCTGGTTGCGCAGGGCCAGCAAATATTACGTGAGCTCGAAAACTTTATGGACCACGCAACTGCTCTACATGGTGGCATGCAACACCAATTGAAGCTGGGCGTAATCCCCACGATCGCCCCCTACATTTTGCCGCAGTTGCTCAAGGCCGTGCGACTCGAATATGGCGACCGCAAACTCTTTATCCGCGAAGACCTGAGTCACCACCTGTTGATAAAGCTTGCTGAAGGGGAGCTTGATGTATTGTTGTTTGCCTTACCCTACGACACCGAAAATCATCACGTGCATCCCTTGTTTGAAGACCCACTTGTACTGTGTTTGCCCGCAAAGCATGTACTCACAGAGCAACAACACATTGGCCTTAAAGACTTAAAACAACACGATATTTTGTTGCTTGAAGATGGGCATTGCCTGCGTGACCAAGCCTTGAGCGCATGCGGATACAATCCCCGCGACTTATCAGTACCTTACCAAGCCACCAGCTTGAGCACTTTGGTGCAAA
>CAYGNS010000587.1:0-2059 GCA_964351295.1 uncultured Gammaproteobacteria bacterium | reverse complement strand
AACTTGTAGACAGCGCAACCACACCCGAAAGTACAGCGGTATCGCTCAGTTTAGCGGATCGCAGTTTTGTAAAAGAACTCGTGTTTGGAATTTGTCGTTGGTATGGTCATCTGAACCAAGTGAGCCAGGCGCTGCTTGCCAAACCACTGCGCAATAAAGATCGAGACATACACTTTTTGCTGCTCATTGGCTTATACCAGTTGCAACATCTGGCCACCGCAGATCACGCTGCAGTGGCCGCGACCGTTAACGGCGCTAAACAAGCTAAAAAGATGTGGGCCGTTAAATTATTAAACGCCTGCCTGCGTCAGTTTCAACGCGAACAGGCCAATGCGCCTTTTAGCATTACGGATGCAGTGCATGAGCACAATCATCCACAATGGTTAATTACCGAGCTCAAAGCGAATTGGCCCCAGCATTGGTTACAGATTCTGCGAGCCAATGATGATCGCCCAGCAATGTGTTTACGCGTTAACACCCAGCGCGTGTCCCGCACAGACTATCTACACAGGCTTGCAGCCGCTAACATCGAGGCAATGCTGGACCCGATGAGCGACGTTGGCATTATTTTAACCACGGCTAAACCTGTGACAGCCCTACCTGGGTTTAGCGAGGGAGATTGTTCGGTACAAGACACCGCTGCCCAACTCGCGGTTCAGATGCTTGACCCTCAGCCACACGAGCAAATACTCGACGCTTGCGCAGCTCCGGGCGGTAAACTCGCGCACATTTTAGAGATGATGGACAACTCGGCCGATGTTGACGCGATCGACATAGAACCCGACCGCGTTGCATCCATTCAAGATACGCTTAGCCGCTTAGGCCTGCGCGCAACGGTGGCCAGTGCTGACGCCAGTGATCCAAGCAGTTGGCCGTTTGGTGGTAAAACCTACGACAAAATTCTAATTGATGCGCCCTGCAGTGGCACAGGTGTTATTCGACGCCACCCTGACATTCGTCACCATCGTCGCGCCAGCGACATCATAGCGCTGCAAACTCTGCAAGCGGCCATTTTAGATGCTTGCTGGAGCGCGCTCAAAATGGGCGGAAGCCTACTGTACACCACCTGCTCGGTACTCAAAGCTGAAAACGAAGACCAGGCCAGAGCATTTTTAAACCGGCATAAGGATGCCCGCGTAAAGGCACTCGACCATCCTAGTGGTTTGCGCCTTGAGCTCGGTGTACAAACTCTGCCCGGTGTGCATCCGATGGACGGATTTTACTACGCGTCCTTTACCAAGGCTTGAGAGAGAGCCAAGCGCGCGGTGTATACTTTGCCAATGAAGAAAAAGTTGAGCAACGTTTCATTATGCGGCTAAGAACATTGGCCTGCCAACTTCACTCGCCTAGAGGTTTGAGACGCATCTCCATTGGCCTGCTCGCTCTGATAGTGTGCGCGTATTGGCCCGCGCTGGCGCAAAACAACCGGCTTGAAAGCAGTACACTGTACTCGTTCGCCACGCCGTCCTTAGGTAAACTTGAAGTGGGCTTTACGCCACAGATGCAAGACGCGCTCGCGAGCGGTGTGCCGTTGAGTATTGAGTTAGACTTCGTGTACATCACCCCGCGCATTCTGTTGGATAATCACTCGCTGCTGGTCCGCCACGAATTCAAGCTACAAAAGCACGCGCTCTCTAATCGTTTTATGGTGTTACACAATAACGAGCCACGCCCAGAACTGTTTGCGACTCTCGTCGGATTAAACGACTATTTAAGCGCCGAGTCATTGCGGTTATTTGCGAAATATATAAAAGAGCACCAAGCGACCGTGACTTCCGATGCGTCGGTACCACACTTGCGCCTGGTGTTGGATAAGTTTAAGTTGCCTGGACCCGTGCGCTTAAGCGCATTCGTCTCCAATCAATGGGAATTTGATACCGGATGGATCACATGGGATTTAGAGAACTAGTCAAAAAGGCCTCTGGTCCTCTGCCGGTTATCACGGTTTGCACAGGCCTGCTATTTGCCCTCGCATTTCTAACCATTCAGAGCTTGGGCGATGATGGAGGTGGACGTACCCAGCTGTATGTCATGCTCGTCGGTTCGATCGGCATAACCG
>CAYGNS010000586.1:0-2068 GCA_964351295.1 uncultured Gammaproteobacteria bacterium | reverse complement strand
TCCATACTGTGAGCGAGATGCTTGGCAGTGCTATTATGTAGTCCCAAATGCCGATAAAATACGGCTTGAAGGGAATTGCAGTGGCACCGAAGATGGCAAAAAAGGCCAGCAAAAAAATCGACAAACCCATGTTTAAGTTAGACAACCACTTAATGCCTTTTTCAACCCCCGTGATCGCACTCCAAGTAGATGCCGCGATAATCAGCACTAAGGCGGCTAGGCGCGCGTATATCGACGGTTTGCCTTGATCGTTTAACAGCCAATCAAGACCCGTAATATTGTATACGCCCGAAGCAAACTGCGACACGCCGTAGCCAATGGTCACCGCCACACCGATAATGGTGGCAATGATGGCGACAATATCAATCACATCGCCTGTACGGCCCGAGGTGATCTTACTGCCAAGCAGCGGTTGTAGCGGCGTGCGGATGGTCAGGGGCATGCCACGATTGTAAGCAAAATAGGCCATCGACATACCCACTACGCCGTAACACGCCCAAGGCGTTAAGCCGTAATGCAGAAAGGCCCACTTATAGGCGTTGCGTACGTTGTCGGCGCCCATCGCCGTGCTAGCGCCCATAATGGTGTCAGGGTTATTGGCAAAATGAAAAATGGGCTCGGCCGTTGAATAAGTGAGCATGCCCACACCAATGCCCGCACCAAACATCATTGAGAACCACGAGAAATACGAAAACTCAGGCTTTTCGCCAGGCTTGCCCAAAATAACGCGACCCGTAGTTGGCCACAGCGCTAATAGCAAACACACGGCTACATAAAAGGCGGTAACCCATACATACCAGGCGCCAAAGTTGGACGTAGTCCATAACGTCATGGAAGCGAGGATCTCGGCCGCGTTCACTTGATCACGAATGGCCCATAATAAAAACAGGCCCAGAAGGATTTTAGGAACGACCGCTATGGTTATATTAAAGCCTTCGTAGAGTCCTTTAGTGGCGATTTTAATATCGACATAATTGTCTTTAGTCATCGTACTTATGCTCTCTCTTAGTTATTAGGAGCCCCGAGTGTACTATGATGACGTGCACAATAACTGTTCCAATAGCGAACGTCTGTGCGCCTGAGGCAATAGTAAGCACGCGACCCACAATCCTGCCAAGCCCCACAATTCATGTAATTTATTAGTGCCCACGGGCTTTTTCGATTAAAATTGCGCCCCCGCAAAACCATAACCAGACATAAAAAGTCGTTAGGATACAACGATGCGCCAAAACTATTTCAACACGTTACCGCTGCGCGTTCAGCTCGAAGAATTAGGCAAATGCCGATTCATGGGTCAAGACGAGTTCACCAATGGTGTGGACTACATCAAGAACAAGAAGATCGTGATTATTGGCTGTGGAGCACAAGGACTTAACCAAGGACTGTGTTTAAAAGACTCTGGCTTGGACGTGAGCTACGCGCTGCGACCCGAAGCCATTGCCCAAAAACGTCAATCGTATTTAAACGCAACCGAAAATGGTTTTGCGGTGGGCACTTACGAAGAGCTGATTCCCGATGCCGACATTGTGATGAATCTTACGCCCGACAAGCAACACACGCCCGTGGTTACGGCGATTATGCCGCTGATGAAACCAGGTGCCTGCCTAGATTACGCGCACGGGTTTAATCTGGTGGAAGAAGGCATGCAGATTAACAAGGACATTACTGTGGTTATGATGTGCCCAAAATGTCCAGGTTCGGAAGTGCGTCAAGAGTTCTTGCGCGGTTTTGGCGTACCCACCCTCATTGCGGTGCATCGCGAAAACGACCCTAATGGCGACGGATTAGAAATAGCCAAAGCATTGGCCGCTGGCACAGGCGGGCATAGAGCCGGCGTATTGGAGTCATCCCCCATTGCCGAAGTAAAGTCGGACTTGATGGGCGAGCAAACCATCTTGTGTGGCGTGCTGCAAACCGGTTCGATCTTGTGCTTTGACAAAATGGTGGCCGAAGGTATCGAGCCCGCCTATGCGTCTAAGCTTGTGCAATACGGCTGGGAGAACATTACCGAAGCTCTTAAAATCGGCGGCGTTACCAATATGATGGATCGCCTTAGCAATCCTGCCAA
>CAYGNS010000585.1:0-2070 GCA_964351295.1 uncultured Gammaproteobacteria bacterium | reverse complement strand
CGGTAAAGCCAACCATGATTTGCTTAAACCCCGCTTCCGGATCATTGGGCTCTAAGCCCACCCAACTAACGCCATCGGTAACGCCAATATCAAATATCTTAAAGTGCTCTGCAACTTTGGCTTTGCTTTGCACCAGCGACAAGCTGGGAATTTGCGACAGTGCATTATCCAAGCTACGTTTCGTCACTTGCTCTAAATCGATGTCATACACATAAATCGACTCACCATCCGCTACGATCTGCTGCTCAAGCACCGGCATTGCCCCAGGCGTAAAATAGTCCCAACGAAACTGCCCTGGGCGTGCTAGATACAATAGGCCGCCGGCGGCATCTAGAGTCATCCCTGAATCGTCAACAATGCGCTGAGTAAACTCCGCCGAGAGCGTGTCGGTCTCTGCAAAAAAGCGGTCTAACAGCGCCTGCGAAGCGCGCGCATCAATGGCGCTTAAGCTAGCAACAGCCAACATTACTGATAATAATAAATTGGGTTTTACCGTCATGATTCTTGCGTTTTAATCCTCAATTGGGGGCGGTGCTAGCACGTCGCGCCGTCCGTTTTCCTCGGCAGGAGTAATCACTCCCGCCATCTCCATTGTTTCAATCATACGTGCGGCGCGATTGTAGCCTACTCTGAGCTGCCGTTGTACGGACGAGATAGACGCTCTACGCGTTCGCGTTACAAATTCAACAGCTTGATCATAGAGTGGGTCACTCTCTGGGTCACTGAATGCGTTGTCATCTCTGAACGCACTCGGCAAGGCATCATTCACTTCGCGTGGCGCCGTTAAAATCGAATGATCATAGTCAGGCGGTTCCCCACCGAGCAGTGATTGCACCACCGCATGTACTTCTTTATCCGATACAAAACTTCCATGCACTCGCTCCGGGGCACTCGTGCCAGGAGGCAAGAACAACATATCGCCATGACCGAGCAACATGTCCGCACCCATCTGGTCGATAATTGTTCTGGAATCCACTTTGGAGGACACCTGAAACGCGATTCGGGTTGGTATATTGGCTTTCAATAGGCCAGTGATCACATCTACCGAAGGCCGTTGAGTAGCGAGAATAAGATGCACGCCCGAGGCCCGACCTTTTTGTGCCAAACGTGTAATCAATTCCTCAACTTTCTTACCCGTAGACATCATCAAATCGGCCAACTCATCAATAATAACCACCAAACATGGAAGCTCGATCAATTCTTCAGGAATGTCGCCCTCACGAGCTAAGGGGTCATAAATTGGTTGGCCCGCTTCGTGCGCGAGTCGCACCTTGCGGTTAAATCCCGCTAGATTACGCACACCAAGTTCTGACATCAATTTATAGCGGCGCTCCATTTCTACTATGCACCAACGCAGCGCATTGGCCGCCTCGCTCATATCGGTGACGACAGGTGCCAATAAATGCGGAATACCTTCGTAAACTGACAATTCCAGCATTTTAGGATCGATCATGATCATACGCACTTGCTGGGCCGTTGCCTTGTAGATCAAACTGACGATCAACGCATTAATACACACTGACTTGCCTGAGCCTGTGGTGCCGGCAATCAACAAGTGCGGCATCTTGGCTAGGTCAGCTATAACGGTATTACCACTGATATCCTTACCAAGCACTAGGGCTAGGGGGGAGGACATGTTTTCAAACTCGTTCGACGAAAGGCCTTCAACTAAGCGCACAATCTCACGCGATTCATTCGGTATCTCGATGCCGATATAGGATTTGCCCGGAATGTTCTCCACCACGCGCACGCTCATTGTAGACATCGCACGCGCCAAATCACGCGCCAACCCCGTAATCGTTGCGGCTTTAATGCCCGGAGCCGGATCAATCTCGAAGCGGGTAATAACCGGTCCCTGATGTACGCTCACCACATCAATCGGCACATTAAAGTCGGCGAGCTTTTTTACCAGCAACACTGACAAGGCATTCAACTCTTCATCAGAATAACCCGCCATTTGCGGGTCAGGCGGATCGAGTAGCGATAAAGCAGGTAAAGTGCTACTCGTACTGCGCATCGAATCAAACAGCGAAGTTTGCTTTTCGCGCTCTATACGCCCACTGTCTGCAC
>CAYGNS010000584.1:0-2076 GCA_964351295.1 uncultured Gammaproteobacteria bacterium | reverse complement strand
CTCATTCAAGTGAATAACGCGTTGTTAGTGTCCGACAAGATAGGCGACATAATGGGGTTGTTGTAGGACTTTTTAACAGGCAACGAGTTTCGCATGCAGGTCGAAGCCATCGTGGAAGGCTTTACTGAACTTAAAAATGACCTTGAAAAGGAGAAGCGAGCCATGCTGGGCGCTTGGAAACGTCGCGAGAAACAATTAGATAAAGTGTTGCTCAACACTAACAATATGTATAACAGTGTTCGAGGCATTGGTGGTAGCGCAATTCAGTCGATTGCCGCGCTGGAGTTTTGGGAGGAAGCCGATGCTGATCCGGAACTTGATGATGAAGATGACTAAGATTCTGCAATCTAGCGACGATCACACAAACCCACCTACATCTGCATTTTTAAAATATCTGTAAATTCAACCGAGCAAGGTCCATTGCGTGTAGCGACTGAGGTATGATTTGCAACGATGGTTGTAAAGAGTGTTTCCCAATAGAGAATTGAATGACTCCTGCAAAACATAGGTTCAGTAGAATCTGGGCAGCGATAACGACCTTGTTCGTATCGCTGGTTTTGCTCGTACTGGTTTTAACGTTTGCATGGCGACCCATCGAACAACAGTTAGCTCAAGCATCGCACACGGTACTCCAGCAAGCGGGAATGGAGTGGGCCGACGTTACCACACATAACCGCGGTCGCGATGTGCTGGTGTTGGGCGCTGCGCCCAATCAACTAGCCGTGGAACAAGCTCTAGCAATGGTGCGAAACGTAGAGGGCGTGCGGTTAGCGCAATTTGCTGGAACGACTTCATCGGTCGCGGACACCTCGAACGCAGTGAACTTAGACGACCCGCTAGCACCCAACCCAGTAACCGCCATTGCACAGGAGAGCCTCACGGCATCTCTGAGTTCAGACATATTAACGCTTACGGGCAAACTATCAGACGCGGATGCAGTCCGCGCATTGGTATCCGCTGCACAGCAAACTTTTGGCGAAGATAAGGTACTTAATCAGATCTTAGTAAAGTCCGCCACATCGGCGGATGACCCAAGCCAGGCCCAACCAAGTACGCCGCTTGCACTTACAGACCTATCCGAAATATTAGTTGTACTTAAAAGCACCCCATTTATACACGCCGAATTTGCGCAAGAGCCGTCTGGGTTTATTTTAGACGAGCAGTCTTTGACTCTAACGGGCATCCTGGCCAAGCATGCCGATCGACATGACTATTGGCAGAGTGTAGTTGCGATTACGGACCAGCAAGTGCGCAATCGAACAGCCGTGCTTGACCCAAGCGGCAGGCCGCCTTTGGAAAATATAGTATTGGTCGAGCCAGAAATATGCGCGCAAGAAATTAAAGACGAGTTGGAGTCAGCCACCATCAACTTTGAAGTGGAAGAGGCCGTTATCAAGCCCGATAGCTACCCTCTCCTCGACACCCTTGAAAATGCTTTGAATAGCTGCCCAGATGCGTACTTCGAAATTGTGGGGCATGCCGACGACTCTGGCAACGACGCCTTCAACAATAAACTAAGTGCTGATCGAGCCTCAGCCGTAAAGGATTTTCTGGTTGAGCTTGGCGTTAACCCAAGCAATTTAACTTCGTCTGGCAAAGGCTCAAGTGAACCATTAGTGCCAGACTCATCACCGCAAGCGCGTGCTAAAAACCGACGGGTAGAGTTTGTATTAATAGACGAGACCGTGACCGATCAGGACAAGTTGAATAGCGATGAAACGTCTGAGCCAGCCAGCGACGAGCCAGCCCCTAACAACGTTGCAGAACCCGATTTAGAGTGAGGTCTTAATATGTGGTACTTATTTTTACAGATTTGGGGTTGGTTGCTTGTCGCTTTTGTATTGGGTTGGTTTGCCCATTGGATTTACGTTCGGCGCCCTGCTCGTAAATCACCCAAAAAGCCGACACAGCAAAAATCAGCAACAAAAGCCTAATGTCGCCACTCTTGGTGTACATTTGCCTATTTTTGCCCACGGTAAGCGAAGCGTCCACAGTCTGGCGAGCCAATTAAATTTGGTAAATTACCGTATTGAGCTATTGATCACAAACAACATTGTCGGTAAGATTCCTTTGAGC
>CAYGNS010000583.1:0-2081 GCA_964351295.1 uncultured Gammaproteobacteria bacterium | reverse complement strand
GTACTTTAGTCATTACGTTCATTTATATCTCCGAGATAATAATTAGTTTTTGTTGCCGTTTTCGAAAACGTTGTTGTTATCCAACGCTTTTTAATCTAACTCATTAGTAATAAAAATCAAGCGGAGACCCCTGTTTTTTCCAACAAACCGCAAAGATTCGCTGCTTTTCGGTGTTTTGTATGAATCACTGAGGCAGTTTAACTACCGCCACCTTAAATTAAACAATAATGAATTGCACAAACCGTGCCTTTATAGTACAAAAGCGCCCTGAAATTTTAAGTGCAAGAGGCGACTTTTACGGGGAGCCGTCAATTCAAAGGCCTAAATTCAGACTGATTACAGATTCATTTGTCACACTTGTGTAATTAAATTGCGCGCGCGACAGTTTAATCTGACCAAGCTATTGTCGAGCGGGTTCGACAAATTAAAGAGCCCTTAAATTTGACTCAGGAAATACGATCCATGGCGACTAAAAAAAATGCAAGCAAGAAGGCGAGCAAAACAGTGGCTAAACCTGCAGCAAGTAAGGTATCCAAGGTTGTAGCTAAAAAGGCCGCTAAAAAAGTTGCGAAAAAAGCAATTAAGAAAGTAGCAAGCCCTACCAACGCTAAAGCAAGCGCCAGCAAAGCGACTAAATCCCCCGCGACGAAACCTAAGGCAACTCAATCTAAGGCGACTAAAAGCATAGCGCCCGAAACTAAAGTGGCTAAAACCGCAGTGACTAAGAAGGTTAGTAAAAAAGTGAGCAAAAAAGTAGCTTCTACCGCCGTAACATCAACCCTCAAGGCAGCACCTAAACCAATGGCAAAAGCCGCAAAAAAGGTCAGCACCGTCACCCCGACCAAGCGCTCAGCGGGCACGTCTAGTGATGCACTCATACACGGTATCTCGCCCTATAAAGAAAAGGCCAAAGAGACCTATATGAATGCGCAGCAGTCAGAGCATTTTCGTTCAATTTTGGTTGCTTGGAAAAGAGACCTATTAGACGAAGTGTCTAAAACCATACACTTGATGCAAGACGAAAACATCAATCATCCTGACCCGAACGATCGAGCTAGCCAAGAAACCGACATGTCTTTGGAGTTGCGTAGTCGCGACCGCGAACGCAAGTTACTAAAGAAGATCGACGCAACCATTGCAAAACTCGATAATCGCGACTATGGCTGGTGCGATCGTTGTGGCATTGAAATTGGCATTCGCCGCCTAGAAGCACGCCCAACGGCCGACTTGTGCGTTGATTGCAAAACGCTCAACGAGATTAAAGAACGTCAAATGATCTAAATCATCGGATTTGCGCTCACTGGATTCGCGGTGAGCGAGACTCCGTTGGGTTTAATATCCCATGGCAACAAGTAGGCGTGATCAGCGATTACGGGGCACCCATCACAGTCAGTTAATCGTGCCCGTAAACGCTTAGAATAGACGCGCCGCGACTAAAACGAACCACCGGTTTTAAACTTACCACTCGATTTGGCCGCTGGTGCGCTGCCGCGCACGCGGGGCCGCGGCCAATGCCAACTGCCGGTAGCTGGGGGGGTGCCAACCGCTCGGCGTTTGCCGCCACGACTGCGCTGCAATCCGTCGGAACCAAATCCGGGCTGTTGACCCGCGTGGTCGTAATGTTGATTACGTTGGATCACACCCCACAGATCACTCCCATTTAGTGCCCCTTGTACAAATTGGCCTAGCGCAGTACTCAGCAAATCGTGGTTAGAAAATCCAGAACGCACGTCATCGAATCGCGCGTTTTTAAAATTGCGTCGCACGGCCTCAATCTCTTGCAGTTTATGCAACTGAGCCTGACGCAATTTTTGAAAATCTTGTAGTTCCGCTTTAACGCGGTGGCTTTGTTGGTCAAGATCACTTAGCTCAACCACTAGCTCATCATCAGTTAATGATGAAGTTGCTAATACATAGCGATAAACAGCATCCAGATCGCGTTGATCCATCGCCTGCGCGAGCCTCGACAAGCACGCTTTGGTATACGCATCATCGCCACCGGTGAACTGAGCCCGTTGTGCAAGCAACTCGTTTAGCTCAGACTCGGCCGTTTCGAGCTCGTCATCGCGTCGATCAAGCTC
>CAYGNS010000582.1:0-2089 GCA_964351295.1 uncultured Gammaproteobacteria bacterium | reverse complement strand
GAGGTAAACGCCGTGGCTGAAAAGATGAAGGTCACTCAGGCGGATCTTGATGCTGTACAGACCCAATTGCGCGCTCTGCAACTCGCCATGCCTAATGTGCCGCATGTGTCTGTGCCAGAGGGAGAAAACGAAAATCACAACGTAGAAGTTGCGCGTTGGGGTGAACCCACCCAACTGAACTTTCCAGCCAAGGACCATGTGGATCTAGGTGAAGCGCTTGGGCAGCTCGACTTTGAGGTGGCGGCCAAAATAGCCGGATCGCGATTTGTCGTAGTGAAGGGAGCGTTAGCCCGTTTGCAACGCGCCATCACCCAATACATGCTTGACACGCATATCGAGCGACACGGTTACACTGAAATGTATGTCCCTTATCTGGTCAATGCCGACAGCTTAACGGGTACAGGACAGTTACCAAAATTTGCGGATGACCAGTTTAAAACCCAAGCCGAGGATGGGTACTATTTAATTCCTACCGCCGAAGTGCCGGTCACCAATATAGTGCGGGATGTTATTTTGCAGGAGTCCGAAGTGCCCCTAAAAATGGTGGCGCACACGCCTTGTTTTCGGCGCGAAGCGGGTAGCTACGGGCGCGATACGCGCGGTTTGATTAGGCAGCACCAGTTCGAAAAGGTTGAGTTGGTGCAGGTGGTGGATCCCGATGACTCCTATGCTGCTTTGGAAGAATTGACGGGGCATGCAGAGGTCATTCTACGGGACCTTGAGCTGCCATATCGAAAAGTGACATTGTGTGGCGGTGATTTAGGTTTCGCCGCGGCTAAGACGTATGATCTGGAAGTCTGGTTGCCTGGACAGAGCACTTACAGAGAAATTTCTTCCTGCAGTAACTTTGAAGACTTTCAGGCGCGCCGCCTGATGGCCCGCATGCGCGCGGGCACAGCTAAACCAAGGCTTGTGCACACGCTCAATGGGTCAGGATTGGCCGTGGGCCGTACCTTGGTCGCAATTATGGAAAACTATCAGCAAGCTGATGGGCGAATTGCCGTACCTGATGTCTTAAGAAGTTACACTAACGGATTGAATTTTATCGACAAATTGGTTTAAAACATATATAAACAGAACAAACTTTTCAGAACAACTGCACACGCAGCTCTTTTGTGCGCCCACGGCGTTAACGATAGGGTCACCTAAACGGGCGACACTCAACGTAAAAAGGCACAAGTGAAACAGTTTAAGAGTGAGACTTTGACTTTAATCGACTGACTTTAAAAAACTGACTGTAAAAGATAGTCAATTGCCGTAGCGGTGTTACGCGTAGTTGTAGAGGTCGGTTACAATGAAGGTGAAATGGCTAGGCACGGTTTAAGGACGCGGCATTTCGCGCGATGAGTTTTAATTCTATGTAGCCAGTTTAGGAATGAAGTCTTGCATTAAACCAGATGCTCGAAGCTAGATCGATAGACTTAAGTCTGAGATTTAGCGCATGAAGTAGGTAGATTCTGGCGTTTTAGTGAAGCGAGATGAACAGAAAGTTAGTGTAATCTGACGTCACCTTTGCGCACAGAAATGATAGAAGCGGTTATTTATGTGTAAGGTTTTGAGCTGAGTTGTTGTTAGGAGTTGTTTTGCTTTGTAATGCTGTATTTTAATTTTAGTCAACACATTAACCCGAGATTGTTAATCATGACACTACGACGTATAGACCAGGGAGAGAGCCGCCGTGCATCGGTCGCCCATGCGGGCGTGTTCGTGGTGCAGAGTTGCGGGTTGATCGGCGGATTACTCACCACGCTCGTGCTAAGTGCTTTGTTGAGCGTGATTAGTAGCAATAGCGCTTACGCAGCGGCGGTTGATGATAGCGGTTACCGCTTGCCAACGCCGGCCGAGAGTGAATTTGACAATGTTCGAGAATCTGGCGCACCGCCGCCGCGGCCGCAAATTGCCAGCGGTGAGCAAGCTTATGAAGACACTGAGTTTGGTGATTTTTTATACAGCGAGAGTAGTCTCGCCACCAAACTCGAAATGCTGCGATTACTTAGCAAGCAAACCCCTCCCACGCAAGTGTTTCTACATGCAATATCGATGGGCGTTGGGGTTGAGGAAATGCTGCGCGCATCGGCCAATTATGCTC
>CAYGNS010000581.1:0-2098 GCA_964351295.1 uncultured Gammaproteobacteria bacterium | reverse complement strand
GTGCACACAGCGGGTTTGTTTAAAAGTCACCACAGCGGTTTTTATAGGAAGTGCCGCCCAACTTAAATTCCATACTACGAGGACCGGCATGCTCACCACACTTGCAACGACCCCAAGCCGTCCCAAAAATAGCCGCAATCTTGCTCTAAGCAAGCGCTACTTAACAATAAGAATTAAAATCTAAGCGATGCCGAACGTGTTGTAGGCTACTCATGGTAGATCTGGTCAAAAGCAATCCTCGCGCAGTTCTAGCGCTGATCCTGATTAATATCTTATTGTCTGCATGGGCTTACTATGCCGACCCAGTGATCAACAACGACGGTATTGTGTATTTATCGGTCGCCCAATTAATGCTCGATGGCAATTGGGATGCCGCGGTCGCCGCTTACAACTGGCCTTTTTATCCTGGCCTTATTGCACTTACTTCCAAGCTCTTTTTTATTGACCTTAAGCTGGCCGCTTATTTGCTCAATGGCTTCTTTGTAATTCTGCTTACTTTTGCATTTACCAACGTGGTGGGCGAGCTATCCGCCTACGACCGTAGGATCATGCTGATTGCGTTGGTAGTCGTGGTGCTATTCCCCAGCATCACCAAATACCGCGCTTTGTTAATACGAGACTTTGGCTATTTAGCGCTTTATCTTTGGTCCCTTTATTTTATTCTGCGGTTTTGTAATCAGCCCAAAAAAGAGTACTTGCTCGCCTGGTTAGTATTAGCCGCCGCCAGCTGTTTGTTCCGCTTTGAGGGAATCGCTTTTCTAATCGTAGCGCCATACTTTCTGGTGCTTTTTGTGGGGCACAACTTACAACATCGGCGCGCGATTCTTCTTGGCGGCGCCGTGGGGCTGTTCGCTTTGGCCATCGGCTTACTGGGCTGGTATGTACAAGCTAAGTACGCCAACTCAATCATTGCCGCCAATCAGTCGGGGCTAGAAATTGATTCGCTAAAGGACCTATTTTTTCATAACTTAAGCCATCGCTATGGCGAGCAAGTGTTAACCGGCTTTGGGCTAGTTAAAGTATTTGCGGGCACAGCAGGCGATGTGTTCTACGAGCCCGTTCGGCGCCTCGCCGTTGTTTATGCGCTATTTGCCGCTTATGCGTTGTATCTTGGTTTGGTCTTACAAAAGCCCATAATACGCAAAATCTGGATTGTCTATTTAGTCACCAACCTGTTGTTGTTGGTCGGCTTCAGCTTATTTAATTCCTTCTTGGTCAGCCGCTACACCTTGGCCAGCGCGCTTACAATTTTACTCTTGGCCCCCTTTGCGATTGACCGACTATTGCAGCGATGGCCGCATGTAAATGTGGTAAAGAAAGTGCTAATCGGTATAGCCTTTTTTATTGTATCAGCTGTGTCTTTAGAGGGCTTAGACGTATCCACCAATAAGCGGTTTGTGCGTGAAGGTGGCGAGTGGATGGCCCAAAACCTGCCGGCCGACGCAAGCATATACAGCAATAGCCGCATTGCCATTTATTACAGTGGGGGGTCTGTAATAAAAAATATTTCCGAAGAATATAGCAACCCCAGATTTGCACTCTATTTACGTACGGGCGAACTGTCGCGATTTGACTTTATTGCGCTCGAAGTGGACCTCGATTCCTATATCGAGAATAACTTTAGGCAAACGCTGTGGTACAAATATGGCCGACCAGTCGTGTTCTTTAAAGGCGAAAATGATCGCGTTTTATTCATTCACTCAACTAAAATGTGTCCAGCAACGACAGTCTATTAGATTACGCGCTCTATAATCAGGCCATCAGCCACGTTCGCGACTATCACGATGACATTTAAACTTCGCCGCCGCACTCTGCTCGCATCCGGAATCGCCGCCGCAACCGGTGCATATCTTTACCAACGCGGATTGCGTTACCCCACGTTGAGCTTAGAGGCTGGCGACTTACCAAATACTGTCAGTAACACTAGCGGACAATTTTGGCTTACGGATTGCTTTCAGATGTATGCGCGCGATAATCAATTTCGTGCGTTTGCCCCCGAACCGGCATTGGCCTTTGAAGCCCAGCACAAGCAACAGATTCAAATCAGCATTAACAATATTGCCGCCGAAGCGGTGCTGCACTCCAACGGCCTACAGGT
>CAYGNS010000580.1:0-2099 GCA_964351295.1 uncultured Gammaproteobacteria bacterium | reverse complement strand
CATCGGTAATAGACTGCCCATAAGTCATTGCTACACGATCAGCTGTCAGAGCTTGGCGACCTGCAATTAGATGGCTCTCGAGCATAACGCCGATAATGCTAGTGTTGCCTTCTAATATTTGCTGGCTGACGTTGTCGAGCACAAGCACTTGCAACTCATGGTCTTTATCGGAGTTTGCGTGGCTACAATCGATCATGATATTGCCAGGCAGGCCCTTGTCGCGTAAAGCTCGCTCGGTAAGACGGACATTAACCGAGTCGTAATTGGTTTTACCGCCGCCGCCACGCAAGACAATGTGCGCATAGGGGTTACCTTTTGAATGTACGATCGACACTTTGCCTTTTGCATCAATGCCCAAAAAGCTGTGTGCATGACTCACCGACTCGAGCGCATTGATCGCCACCCCTAATGAACCATCAGTGCCATTTTTAAACCCGATGGGTACCGACAATCCACTGGCCATTTCACGATGCGTTTGAGACTCGGTGGTGCGGGCGCCGATGGCCGACCAAGTGATAAGGTCTTGCATGTATTGCGGTGAGATAGGGTCCAAGGCTTCATTAGCGATGGGTAGGCCTAGCTGATTAATTTCGAGCATCAAGCTACGCGCGAGCGACATCCCCTTTTCGATCTGAAAGCTGCCATCTAAATCAGGGTCGTTGATCATTCCCTTCCAGCCAATAGTGGTGCGGGGCTTCTCGAAATATACGCGCATAACAACGAACAGTTGATCTGCCACGTCATCCGCGAGGATTTTCAGGCGTCGAGCGTACTCAAGAGCGGCTTGCGGGTCGTGAATTGAACATGGGCCAACGATCACTATTAGACGTTTGTCGACTCGGTCAAGAATATTGCTCACCACCCTGCGCGAGCGTAAGACGTGCTGCACAAGCGAATCGCTCATGGGGTATTCCTGTTTTAGCGCTTCTGGCGTGACGAGTCGTTCGAGCGCGCGAATATTTTGATTGTCTAATTCCATCTTAAACATAGTTTCGGTGGCAAAAAATTAGGTCGTAGCGGCATGTTCATATACATGCCGGTCGGTATTGATCAGGCTGAAGTCGCGATAGTAAGGCTTTTGTCCGCAGAATCAACCATCGCGGCTTTAAAGGCCTAATGAAAAAGGCTCGAACGTGGCCCTAGATTCTACTTATTCGTACCAAAATGATCATGGTGACCGCCCATGCAATACCTAGACTCGCACTGATCAATAATTCGTCGCTCAGATATTCAACCGCCCCGAATTCAAGACCGGCATAGTACGACAGTGGACCACCGATTAATCCCATTGCCGCAGGCAACAGCGGATGCACCTTCAGCCAATCTAAAGAGTGATTGATGGTTAATGCAAAGCCGAGCCATAAGATGATAATCCACAGCGGTGCAATACCATCAATTGGGCCGTCTGTATAAAAGTCCATAAAGCCGATTTGTATCCACAGGCTGTCGATGAGCAATCCCAGTGCCAAGGCTACCCACAGTAACGTTATATCTGACGCGGCTCGTCTAGAGGCCGCTAGTTGCCAGAATGCTAGGGCTGAGAAGCTTACGACCGCAGGCCAAGTTAAGCCGTAAGCACTGCCGATCACACAGCACAGCCAAACTATTTGGAACAGTACCGCGTTCACCAACACATTGGTGGAGATTAATTTAGACATGACAATATAAATAGGGTTTACAAGCGGGGACTATAACGAGCCGATAGTGGCAAGCACGTGACGATCAAACAGGCGCTTTCTTAACACAATGCAATTTAAGCCCTGAACATTTTTGCTATGATGCATATCAAGCTCGGAGAGCGTGTCTTAAGCACTGAAGTGGATGTGTGCTAGCCTGGTCTCTCCGCATTTAGGGAGGGCAATTGGCGCTAGGCTGAGAGTTGTTTCGTTACCGTTCTGATGCGCCTGGCATTGCACTTTGCAAAAGGAGAGCTTCGTCAAACCACTGTGTGTTTATTAAACTGTTTTTTCATCACGTATTAGGGATGTTCTTAAATTGAAGTTAGCTAGGCATTTACGTCAAATAGGTAGGTCTTTTTTTATGTCGATATCCGTAGCGGATGCTTCTGTTAAAATGCTGTCGATGAGTGGCTGTCTCTT
>CAYGNS010000579.1:0-2099 GCA_964351295.1 uncultured Gammaproteobacteria bacterium | reverse complement strand
GTGAATAGCCAAAGGCGGCTTTTTCAGCGTTACGCGCCGCTACGTGTACATGACCCAGTTCTTGATAAGCACGCACGTATTCAGGGTCAGCTTGCAAAATCTGTTTCAGACAATTGAGCGCCTCGGCGCGGCGATCCAAGCGACGCAAACACACGGCCCGAATATATAAGGCAGCAACCTGAGTTTGGTCTTCGCTAGGGAGATTGTCTAAGGCTGCAAGCGCCTCTAGATGCTGGCCCGTTTGAGCGAGCTGCTGAGCGGATTCAATAGGTGTGGACATAGAGTTTAAATAGGATGTACAACCAGCGCTAGACGCTGCTTTGCGATTAATTCTTGTGGCTAGTCTACCAAAAAGAAAAGGTGGGCTAATGCCCACCTTCTCAAGGTCATAAAACAGACTGACCGTTTTTGCTTTAACTAATAATAATCAATTGGGCGAACCCGAATAATTATGCTTAGAACTCGGATTTAGAAATCAAATTTAGAAATCATAGTTCATACGTATGCCAACCGTACGCGGGCGAGTAACGCTCACTGTTGGCGTGTAGTCAACGGTCGCGATGTGGTTTACACCGTTTTCGTCAAACACATTGTCAACATACAGTTGTACGCCCAGATTGTCCTTCGTAAAACCAGCAGCTAAATTAACCAGGGTATACGACTCCTGCACATAACGACCATTACGGAAAAAGCTTCCATCAGGTGTTAATCCAAAAGTGCCCGGCAAGAACGTTGCAGTACGGCTCGCACCAAAAGTGCCACCTTCATCCGCAATCTGTAGACCAGAACCACGACCATAAATACGTCGAGTTACATCCTCGGCAAAGTACGCATTACCAACAATACCCGCTTTACTATCACCTGTGTGCGCTAAAGCACCTTGGAAATAGGCTTGTGCTCCCATTTTTTCCCATGTGAAGTCATAGCGTGCACGTAGGTTGAATGAGAAGTCAGCCGAGTAAGGAAGTTCACTCCCCACGGGTGCTGCAATGCCTTCTAACTGTGCGTTTAAACGGGTAATTTCAGAATCTACAAAAGAAGCCGCACCCGATATAGTTAAGTTATCGGTCGCTGCCCATACGTAATCTAAATCGATACCTTGAATATCAGCATCGCCCACATTCTCGATAAATACCAAAAATGCGATGTTCGATGGGTCAAATCGCGCAGTTTGTAGATCGGTAATCTCCGAATTGTAATACGTAGCATTTAAGCGAACCTTGCCGTCGAAAAAATCACCTTTCAAGCCAAACTCAAAGTTGGTGAGTTCGTCCGTTGAAGCAATCGGCGGAACTACGTAGCCCGCAAATACGCCAGACTGATTGCCCGAGGAGACCCCCGCGTTACGATTGGCAACTTGCGGACGAAAGCCCTCTGAATACGTGGCAAACACCATTACATCGTCATTCAAGCGGTAGTCTAAGCTCACACGAGGAATTGTATCGGACTGATTCGCCACCCCATCCGCACCTAAGCCTGGCACGGTACCGCTCTGACCCAAGTTAATGAGCCGTTGTGTAACGTGGTTATCAAACGAGTTACCGTCACAACCGATTGTGCCGTCAGGTCGCACAGCCGCGACAGGACCATTACCTGGGCGTGAAGTGGGCAGAGTGCTTGGGTCAACGTTCTTACACAAAAACGAGGAACCGGTTGCGCCTTGGAATTGAAAGTCTAGATCATAATTACGTAGACCAACACGTAACGACAAATCGTCGGTGAAGTCGAATTTCACTTCCCCGAAAAAGGCCACTTGGTCTTCCTTACGCGTAAAGTCGTTAACAAACGTGGTTGATGCACCGCGTGGGTTGGGGTTACTTACCCCAAGACGCGGAAAGTCAGTAGCGATGCCACCACCGCCACCTGGCGTTTGTGCTACATCGAAACCGGCACCAATCGCACCAAAGTATTGGAATTCACCACTTGACTGCGTTTCCATGTCATCAATGAACACACCCGCCGTAAAGCTCAAGCGTTTTTCAGGATCACTTTGAATTCGAATTTCGTGAGTCGTTCGCTCATTGGTAGTGTTGTCAAGATACTGCTTACTAAAATCTTTTAAAGTTGATGCGCCGCCTCCATAGGATTATGGGATGCAG
>CAYGNS010000578.1:0-2099 GCA_964351295.1 uncultured Gammaproteobacteria bacterium | reverse complement strand
ACGTATTAAGTGGGTGCACTGCAGTACCTTGAAAGCGGCCATGGCCGCTTTTTTTTTGGCCTTTTTCGATTCATGGACAAATGGTTTTCAGTGTTGCTTAAAACGTAAACGTTTCAATATAGTGACCGAAATGTCGAACAACCATTGGGTGTCACTCATGCAAAAAGCCTATCGCGCCACCTCACAGACGTCGGATGTCAGCGTGGATGAAAATGCGCTGGTCTATGGCGTTCGCTTAACGGATTCTCTAGAGCAGGCGTTTCGAGATGAAGGGCACCTGCACTCCAAAAACCAACGGGCCGTGTACTCCTATGAGGGCACGCTGTGGGACATAAACGCCATCTCATCGGCCACAACTGAAAATCTATTGGCGGGCAATTCAACGGTCGTCGCGAGGCTGCAAGTTCTAAAGTCGTTAATTTTGAATCACGACGTTTCCGGTGCGGATCTGAAGGAGCAAGTCAGACGACTGATCGAAACCCAACTCGGATTAAAGCAGGCTTCCGAGTTCACTAAGCGAACCGCTGCGAACATGTTGGTTGAACTGGATAACGTGTTCGCCAAAGCCGAGTTTGTGGGCAAGCTCGACAAGCCGCGTAATCGGGTCATTGTGGCGACCGTTCCGGACCCCTCTGAGCTGTTGGATTTTGAGGCAGTACTCAGTGAGCAAAAGCGACCTGTGTTGGATGCGCTCATCTCAGATGGGATTTACTCAACCACGATGACCGGTCGTGAGCTCTACCTTCGACTTAGCCTGAAGGATCTGTGCCCGGCTCCTAAAAAGGAGACGTTTGAGACGCTTGAGGAAGCGAACAAGGCGTTCTTGCATGCCCAGGCTGAACACACGCGCTGCAACGGCAAGCGAATGAACCTGCGACCTGTACTCAATCGCGTCGATCGAGATGGGATAGGGTATGAGCTAACCTTTTGTACGTTTCTGTCTAAACAATCCGATCCAGCGCACATTAAGCGCCAGGCCGCATCGAACTACCTTGCCTCTCTTGGCGTGAAGGGTACGAGCGCTCAATCCACCCAGATCGCGAGAACCATCACCATCTTCGACGAGCAGGATGTGCAGATCGTTCGAGTCATGAGCAGCGACTACGACCATACGCCTAAGGTTCAGCTTCAGGAGGTGAATGCCTCACAATCGCTCGCGCCACGACCATGATCGAGTCGTGCCGGGGCCAGACCGCAAAGCAAGCGCTTTGCAAGGAGTACAAGATAGAGCTCGTCACTCGACTCATGCGCTACAACGGTCAGACCATCAAAGGGTGCTGTGGTGATATAACGACGGAGTACTTTATCTTTAGAGCCAGTCACCGGGTTGATTCCCAGTGCGTTGAGACCATCGTGGTAGGTGGTCATTGTGGCAGGGCATTTTTGAAGCTCATTGGGGAGTCAGTGCCAAAGCTCTTTAATGCCCTGCCTTCTTTACCAAGCAAACGCCCGGGACAGCCAACTACCGCGGCGACGAACGAGCACGAATTGTTGAGTGCGCGATTAACCCCACTGAATCTTCAAATGTATAACGCCATCCACCTCCTCGTGAGTGCGTGGGGAGGGGAGTGCAAAGGCAAGTTAGCGGATTTTCTGATTTACCTTCGCCAGCACCCCGAGCGCGATACGGATGATTGGGTTATCAATGCGCTTAATCGCATTGTGGCTAAAGATGTGCGTAGACGATCGCTTACAGCGATGGCGGCGCAACTGCGGGTGGACAACCCGGGACTGCATTTTTATGAGTTTAACCTTCTAGAGTCGCGGCTCAAGGACCAAACCAGCCACTTTTAGCATGCGTAAAGTCAGCTTCCACTTACATCACCCACAGACACGGTACCAGTATGAGCGCGGCCGCCATAATCCAGGATGGTACGTCGATGTCGCGCTAGACGAGTTGGGATTGCCCGACTCTGTGGATGTCCGAGCGATCTTCAGCAAGGGTGCGGTTATAAAACGCGGCCGCATTCTGGATCTATACGATAACTTCCTTGCTGTCACGGTTCCCTTTTTAAGATGTCAAGGCATCGAGTGCGCCCCCCCCCCTGCAACGGGACCAGCGTCTCGATCCGAAGTGGCCGGCTGTGGGGGGGTGGGTG
>CAYGNS010000577.1:0-2102 GCA_964351295.1 uncultured Gammaproteobacteria bacterium | reverse complement strand
AGATTGAGATGGTCGCGAAACCCACTCCAGCTCAAATCAAGCGCACCTTGGTCACGCAAGTCCACTAAACAACGACTCAGCACCTGGGCTAAAGTAATGGCATTATCAGCAAAGACCGCATTATTGCCATCGGTGTTTTTTGGCATTAGCGAAACCAACATATTGCTCACTTCTTGAGCATTGCCCGTCTGCGCTGGATTAATGGTGTTCGTGGCCTGATAGTCCAGAGTCGCAATATCCGCATTGGCGGGTCTGATGTAGTTGCACACCAACAGATCGTCCTCGCGACCAAAACGGCAGGCAATCCAGCCAAGTTTCAGGGCGGCTTTAGTGTCGCCTTTCGGATCAGCAAACATTAAACCCGCGCCGCCCGCCGATAAAAAGTTATACGCAATGGCAATCAACAGCTCGGTTTTACCAGAACCAGTCGTGCCGGTCACTAAGCCATGGCGCAGCCAATCTTTAAATTGCAACCACACTTGTTTGTTGGTTGCTCGCTCAACACCGAGGTACATATCTCCCATGGGCGGACCAAATAGGCTGCTACCGGGCAAGGGGTTGTGAGGATCACGCTTAACCTTAGCTGTGCGCGGCAGTAAATTTGGCGCATCAGAGGTGCCGTTCACACGCCACCAGACTATGAGCCAATAAAGGTATTGCAGTACTAGAATGAACTCCCAAGCGATGGGTAGGTAGACGAGGCAAAAGCTGCTTATGCCTAATATCAGGCAAGCAACATGGGGGCGTACTAACTGACTGAAAAGCTGAGTTAGCTTGGACTGTGGGCGTCGAATTAAACTCCTTTTATCGGCGAACTCCTCTCGACTTAAGCCGCGCGTGCTTGCTCTGCTACGAGTATTTGCGTTAGACATGGTTTTATCGCACCCGATTGTGGGAGCAGTTAAGACTTACGCGCACCCACTTATGGCGCACTGAGCATACTAGCAAGTGCCGCAGGAGCCGCTTCGCTAAAACCACTTAAAGAAAGGACTTCCCCACTCGGCGTTCGGTACAGAAAAAAGGGCGTAGACGCTCTTCCCTGAATGGCCTTGAGCAGAGCAGTGTTATAAGCCACCGCTTCCAGGCTTGCTGCTTTAGGATTAGGCACTTGCGCTGTGGGGGTTGCGCCCATGGTCTGGATATCAATCAAACCATCTAGTACGGCCGCGCCCCAACGTGCGCTGTCATGCTCGAGAATTGCGACGGGCAGCCAGTGTACTTTCGCGCCTAGCCCAGAACCAGCCATGTACTGCAGCGCAGCCGCACAAAACGGACACTGGTAATCGTAAAAGGCATACACCTGCGCGTGTGGAGCGGCCGCAGTTACATGGCTTGGCGAAACGGTAGTGTAATGTTGGGGGGAGAGCCCCTCTAATTGTTCGTATGCTTTACTGACCAAGTGATTAGCATCTGCACTTTGTGTAGATGCCTCTTCCTCGTCTCTCGTCTCTACTTGTGTATCGGCTAACACCGAAATCGCCACCGTATTCGTTTGATATTTTTGCTGTGCGACGGCATTCAAATCGCGACCGTTGCGGTCCACAAGTTTGCCAATCACCACTAACCCATCAGGTGCTTCCCATAAAATTATCTTAATATCGGCAGGGCTCTGCACAATATGCCCACGCCATCCGTCGGGACCCAAAAAGGACCCCACAAGCTCGCTATTGGGCGTATAGACTTTAGGCTCAAATGCGAGACAGGTGGGGACAACACCGAGGAGAAAAACACACCATAAAAGAACCCAGCGAATTGGGTATAAAAACAGGCAGCAGTGAGTAATACGGGACACGCTTAACACTCTAGTGCGGACTTACCGAGCAGCCCTGTGCCAAAGCTTCGTCATCTGCCAAGCTGGGTCCGCGAAGAGGGTCACTGTACTGGTCTATCGCGCGCATGTCTGCTTCCCAGTTAAATGGCAAGATACTGTTATTCTCGGTAAGCGCCACACGCTCGTCACTGGCTTGATATGCTTCGGGCAACGCTGCCAGTGGTACACCATTTTGCTGTAGTGCTAGCAACCCTAACTCCAGCGAACGCGCTGAGATTCCGCCATAGTCCGCGTCGCCACCAACATCCACGTGAAATCCGGCCCCAGCCAC
>CAYGNS010000576.1:0-2102 GCA_964351295.1 uncultured Gammaproteobacteria bacterium | reverse complement strand
GGTAAACGTATTACGCAAACGCTGCACGAGGCTGGTTATAACGTGCTCGTTCACTACAACACCTCAGCCGACCAAGCGCTCGAACTTGTAGCAAGCCTCAATCAGCGCCGCCCCAACTCGGCCAGCTCGTTTGCCGCCGATCTCAACGATATAGAGTCCGTCGCACCGCTAGTAGCCGAGTGCATCGCGCAGTTTGGGCGGTTGGATGTTTTAGTTAACAATGCTTCTACTTTTTACCCCACACCCATCACTCAAGCGTCGCTCGCGCAATGGGACGATTTACTCGGCAGTAATTTAAAAGCGCCTTTCTTTTTAACCCAAGCCTGCGTGCCGCATTTGCGCGAACAAAAGGGCAGCGTGGTGAATATTGTAGACATCTATGCGCGCCGCCCATTAGCCGATCACGCCATTTATTGCGCAGCAAAGGCCGGCTTAGAAATGTTGACGCGGGCCTTAGCGCGAGATCTAGCACCCCAGATTCGCGTTAATGGCATCGCCCCCGGGGCCATATTGTGGCCAGAAAATGACGACCACCCACTGCAGTTAGACACCGTATTGAAGTCGATTCCGCTCGGTCGGCTAGGCACACCGGAGGAGATAGCCCAAACGGTGTTATTTTTTGTCTCGAATGCAAGCTACATCACAGGCCAGACCTTGGGCGTAGACGGTGGTCGCTCGGTGGTTAATTAGCGACTTCCGCGCTCGGTAATCAAGCCAACTTGCTTAGCGTGCTTTAATACGCCGCCTTTATCCAAGGTTAGCCGTAACCAGCTTAATTTGAACTCTTCCATAAGTAGATCAGCTATCTGAGTAATTAGGGTTTCGATGAGCTGTACCCGCGAAGCCTGCGCGTAGTCCACAATTCGCTCAGTGACTTGCTGATAATCGAGCGCATCTTCCAACGCATCGCTACGTGCTGCGGGTGCAAAGTTTGCTGCGCACTCTAGGTTAAAAACGATGGTTTGCGTAGTTGCTTGCTCCCACGGGTAAACCCCGATCACACACTGGCATCGAATGCCGTTTATAAATATGGTATCCATGTGCGCATTCTAAAGTGAAGCGAGTGCTTCTGCCATAGCGTAAAATGCGGCACGTAAGGGCAAGAACTCGATGCGTCGCTTTCACGCCTCTCGACGTGGTAGCGCAATCCAGCCACACAACCATTTGACTCTTTGGGCCAAACCTTATGGACAGTTTTATACCTTATCTTTTAGTGCTTTTCGCATACTGCTTGGGCTCGGTGTCGAGCGCGGTGATCACCGCTAAACTCATGGGTTTGCCTGATCCGCGCACAGCGGGCAGCGGTAACCCTGGAGCCACTAATGTCTTGCGCACTGGCGGCAAGCTCGCTGCTCTGATTACGCTCGCGGGCGATGTACTCAAAGGCCTAGTGCCCGTGCTCCTGGCGATTGAAATGGGCGTGAGTAATGGCTGGGTGGCGGTAGTGAGCATCGCGGCCTTTATGGGGCATTTGTATCCGGTGTTTTTTGGCTTTAAAGGTGGCAAAGGTGTGGCCACTGCGATTGGCGTATTCGCGGGGCTGTCATTGCCATTGCTCGGCGTGTTTGTAGGCGTCTGGGCTGCCACCGCGCTAGCGTTTCGCTACTCGTCGTTAGCCGCTCTAGTCGCCGCCGCAGTTACGGGCTTGGCTAGTTTCGCCATCTTCAACGATCCAGCGCAGCTGCAACTGATCGGTGGCGTGTTATGGATAATCGCGTTTTTGTTCAGGCAACACCGCGGGAACCTAGAGCGCCTAAAAGCAGGCACCGAAAGTAAGATAGGGAGTAAAGGCTGAACTAGTAGGCAGTGACATAATTGCCCTACATTGCACTATATTGCACTATATTGCGCTACATTACCTTACGCTGGAAAAAGAGGGGGGAGCTCCTCTAGCGACCAGCGCGCTTTTACACTAAAGCTTAAGTCGGTGGTTGCTTGGTGCAAGCGTTGACATCCTGCGTAGGCGATCATGGCGCCGTTGTCGGTACAAAACTCAATTTTGGGATAAAACGCTTGGCCCTTGGCCGCGGTCATCATGGTCGCTAAACGCTCTCGCAAAACTAAATTAGCACCCACACCTCCAGCCACAACAAGTCTTGGAA
>CAYGNS010000575.1:0-2104 GCA_964351295.1 uncultured Gammaproteobacteria bacterium | reverse complement strand
GTACAAAGCCTTCCCATTATTGCTCGAACAAAGCCCCTCGCCTAAAGAACAGACGCGCGGGTACTTGGAGTTGCCACCGTTTGTTCGCCCATGTTCGCCGTTGTCCTCTTCGCATTCAAAAACTAGGTCGTTGTCATTGCTTTGAAGATAATTGATCGTCCAACCATAGCCATCACGCGAATAGGATGCCCATTGAATAAATTTATCTTTATGAATTGGCAACTCGGGGTTATCGGCAAATGAATCGGTAGCCGCTCTACAAACATTCTGCGAAGGACTAATCCGAATGCCAACGTACACCATATCGGAGTTGTATAGATACACATTATCATCGCGACTGGAACCCGTACCATATACTTCGTCTGGGTCATAAGGGCCAGCGGTGGGGCTCTCGTCTTCTTGTATTAGCCTGTAGGAACTCATGCTAAGTGAGTTATCTAGAATAAACAGCACATTGGGGTCGTTGGTAACAGCATCCTCGATATTGGAATCCGCGTTAAACACCGCTTGATAAATTTCGATATCTTCGGCGTGGACTGGCAGACCAAGTCCAAAACAGATCAAAAAGCTCGAACAGCAGCTTATATAGGAAACCTTTTTACGAAAAACAGTGCTTGCATTCATCTGACTAGCCCTTTAAATAATTGCTAATAACTTGGGTACCGTTTGGAACAACTAAATATCCTTTCGGTAGCGCGTTCCACGCTCTACCTCGATCATGCCAATTGATAACAGGCGGTCTCCTTGTAGCTCTGCGCTAACGCGTTGGCGCGGTAAAACACTGAGCTGCTCGAGCGACATAGTTGACGTTTCGCCACTAATCTTGATTGGCAGATCTGCAGAGAAGCGCAATCGAATCTCGCAATCCTTACACACCCCCTGCGCTTCGCCGGGGTCTTTGTAAAGCGTGATTCGTCCGTCATTTCGCGCGCTGGGCATTCGCTCGATGGTAAAATAAACTTGTTCGAGAATTTCGATATCTCTACCTTGGTCAGGCGCAGCCGACGCAGTTACAAAACTGCCCAATACAACCGAAAATAAAAATGCCGATAAAAAGGAGAGTGGCTTCATTGTGCTTATCCTTGACTGACTAGTTCTTAGTTAAGTATTCGTATACTTGAGATTGCTTGGATTCGATGCTGGTGTTCTTAAGAAGGACATCGGATTCAACAACCAACTCATTGCAACGATACGACTCTTTGCCCGCACCAATTTGCTGACCAAATATTACGCAGTGGCCTCGATACTCTTGCGCCACAATGCGATTCGAAAATTGATCGTTGGAGGTTGACAGCAGTTCGATTCGTTCAGTTGAATCGGTTGCGGCACTCCACATTCGCGAACCTAGCCCGGTGTTTAAAGTTGCCGCCATCCAGATGGGTAAACCATCGCTGATCTTGCGCTTGTTAATTGCGTCTATCTGCGCATCTATTTCGGTGTAGCTCGCATTAAAACTCTCCATACGAAATTGACTACTCTTGGCCATTAACGATTGCGCTTGGTTACTACCCGTTACGCCAACCGCAACAATTGATAGAGCCAACACAACGATTAGGGTGATTAACAATGAAACGCCACGTTGTTTCGAAGTGCTCACGCGCCTGCGCTGAGTGGGATGCGGCGCATTACATTTAGTGTGACTAGCAAATTTATACATATTCGAACCCCTGAGGATTTTTAACATTATGGTGTTGGAGCAAGCGCGTTTAACTGCGCGTTATGCACCATCACGGTTGTCGCAAAAACTTGTCTAAAAACTTTGGTATCCGCGAAACTTTCCGGTGCAGAATCAAGCAACTTGTAGGTTTGCGTTGCCGAACTATAGATTTCAGTATTAGCATCGGTGTCGTATAAGCCACTTGAGGCCAATACGGCAAAGCGCATGGTGCGAACCTTCTCGGTATTGGCCGCCCCTAAATTTGCGAACGAAACGTATCGCTCGACGATCCCATCGCCATCGCCGTCTAGCCCAAATTGCACCTGAATTCTTTCAATCCCGTCAACAATGGGCAGAGCCGCTCCTTCAGCCAAATTAGTTTCCAAATTGAGCGTTTGACAGTACAACGAGCGAACTTCGTCTTGGTCTAAATCTGCCGTCCAAAAT
>CAYGNS010000574.1:0-2105 GCA_964351295.1 uncultured Gammaproteobacteria bacterium | reverse complement strand
AACTCGACGCTAACACTGTGGACCCAAACTGCGAGCGGTCGACAAACTTTAAAATAGTACAAATAAGGCTAACAACCAACGCTGCTAACAATTCGTAAATTTCATGTTGCGCAGGATCTGTCGGGTCGCCGTTATAAAAGCCAAAATTGAGTGATAGGGCGAGGATAATAAAAAACGCGAAGACGACTTTTTCAGGATTCATTCACTGCTCCGAGATAGACTAATGGACTTTGATAGTAGCAACTAATATTAGCGCGTAATGGCAAAACCGCTCTCAATTTGGATGCACTTGAGACGTAAGCCAACGGGATGTAGTTTGAGCGAATGCCCTAAATGTAATCGCTTCGCCGCAATGCACTTATGAGTATATGGCAATGTGGATTGAACATCACGAGGCGCAATGGCGCAATTATCTTTTAATTCGCTCATGCTAGGCACTAAAAGGTAAGAATACCTTGCCGCATATGGGCAACATTGTATAATTACGCCGCCCTGCACAGGATGGTTTCCGAATATTGGTATTGTTCGAGGCTAAGTAGCAATTTTCGATTCATCGAACCCGATCGCGTGCGATTGCGGCTCCAGTTGATAATGTTGGTGGTCTGTTTGTTACGAGCATCATCCTAAAAGACACGTTTTAAAAACAGTGAGGTCTTCCTTGCATTTCCGAATTAAAAAAGGACTTGATTTGCCGCTTCGCGGCAAGCCAGACTCGAGAATAGAGTTGGCAGCAGATATTAACTCTGTAGCCGTTTTAGGCGCTGATTACATCGGTCTTAAACCAACTATGTTGGTGAAAGAGGGGGACTCAGTCAAGATTGGTCAGCCTCTATTTGAAGACAAACGCAACCCTGGGGTATACGTTACGGCACCTGCCGCGGGCACAATCAGTGCCGTGCATCGCGGAGCCAAGCGTGTTTTGTTGTCGGTCGTGATTGATGTTGACGGTGACGCAGCGGAAAGTTTTTTAAACGCCAAGTCGTTCGATATTAACGAGGTTAGCTCCGAGCAGATTCGCGAAATCTTGCAGAAAGCGGGCTTGTGGGTTTCGTTTAAAAAGCGTCCTTACGGGAAGATCCCCGCCATTGACGCGCAGCCGCATTCTATTTTCGTTAACGCCATGGACACTAATCCATTGGCGGCTGATCCGGCGTTTATTATTGCGGAGCGCGCTGCGGACTTTAGTCTGGGCGTAGCCTTGTTGAATCGTCTGGGAGTGCCTGTTTTTGTGTGCTCACAAGAGGGCGCTAAATTGCCCGAGGTGAAGGGCAGCAATATTAAGAACGCGACGTTTTCGGGACCTCATCCAGCTGGGTTGAGCAGCACACATATTCATTTGATTGACCCTGTTTCGGCCAACAAGGCTGTTTGGAGCATTGGGTATCAAGATGTCATCGCTATCGGCTCGTTGTTTACAACGGGACGGCTTGATGTGTCTCGCTATGTCGCTTTAGGTGGACCGCTTGTTACTTCACCGCGAATTTTCAAAACTCGTTTGGGTGTGAGCGTTTCAGGCTTATGTGAGGGTCGAACTAAGGATGGTAAAAAGCGCTTTATTAGTGGGTCTGTACTACACGGTCATCATGCTAAAGGTAAAGTCGACTTTTTAGGACGTTACGACAACCAAGTCTCCGTGATCGAGGAGAACGATGATCGTGAGTTCATGGGTTGGATTGCGCCTGGAACCCGTAAGTTCTCAGCACTTAATGTGTTCTTATCATCCTTGCTTAGGCCGAGCGCCTATAACATCACAACGTCGCAAAACGGCAGTCCACGCGCGATCGTACCCATTGGTGTGTTCGAGCGCGTGATGCCGCTCGATATCTTGCCAACGCCACTGGTTAAGGCCTTATTGGTGAAAGACACTGACTCAGCCCAGGAACTGGGATGTTTGGAATTGGTGGAAGAAGATGTGGCGTTGCTGTCCTTTGTTGATCCTGGCAAGCATGACTTTGGCCCGGTTCTTAGATCCACATTAACTCAAATTGAGTTGGAAGGTTAATCGAATGTCGATATTAAGAAGAACGCTTGATCGCATTGAGCCCCATGTATCAGCAGGTGGCCGTTTTCCTAAGCTATATGCCTTGTACGAAGCAGTCGATACC
>CAYGNS010000573.1:0-2106 GCA_964351295.1 uncultured Gammaproteobacteria bacterium | reverse complement strand
ACTTACCCCTCAAGACCGTCCTTTTGATGGTCAACTCGATGAAGCTAATCCACGCATAATGCCGCGTGAGCGAGGCCATATCACCTTCGCACGTCTGATATACGTCAAACGCCACTGACTTATGCTCAATTTCTTCAATTGCGTGCCACAGCATAGCGTTGCGAAACGACTCAGGGGCATGATCTAACACATGCGGATGAGTTAAAGCATAGTGCGCAAACGTAGCCGTAACGTGTTCGGCGGATACTGTGCGCATTAGGCGCTTTTTATGCGTCCATTGCTCGATGCGCTCAGACAGCTTGGTTTGCATAATCGCTTCAACGCTGGCGGTGTTAAAACCCATTGCGTCGAACTGCTTGTTCATTTTTTTATGCTGTAAAGAGTGGTGCGCTTCTTGGGCAGCAAAATTAATGACCTCTTCCTTGAGCTTGGGGTCTTTAACTTGGCCTTCGTAGTTTTTAACTGACTTAATGAACTCCGCCTCGCCCAATGGGAACGTAGACGACAAACCCACCCACAACGCACTGATGATGGGGTTATTGCCATAAAACACGGGCTGATCAATATCTTTATAGTCAAACCGCACAATCCGCTTCACGATGGGAAGACGCGATTGCGAGTCTTGCACTGTTAGATTGGTTTTAGCGTTCATTTAATACCTTCCTGAGCGATGCGTACGAATTCGAATTAATCCAAACACAAAGTACTATTTACTCAGCACGATACACGCGTTGGGCTAAAACAAAGCTGGCTGCTGTTCAACCAGAGCTTCTATGCTCGGGAAAACTTAGGCCTATTACTTTACTAAACGCTATATTGTTGCTGATACTTTGTGTTTACAAATGTTTCTGTTTACAATGCTGTAAACAAAGTAATGCTACGGTTTATCAATAAGTGTGTCAATACGCGGACGTTAAGATTAACCAAACTGTCGCAATCGACACAAAGTAACAAGCAGTGCACAACCATTAAGTAGACACCGACTCAAACCTTTCAATCCGACTATGGCAAAAAAGAACCATCGCTCTCCTGAAGCCGCGCGCGCTGCGATACTCGATGCTGCCGAAGCAATCGTGGTGGAAGTGGGCCCAGCGGGGCTACGCATTAGTGCCGTGGCCCGCCGAGCGCGCATGGCGCACCCGAACATCATTCACCATTTTGGTTCACGCGAAGGCTTACTTAACGCCTTGGCCGACCGCGTGGGCGAGCGCGCTACGCAACGAATCACCCAAGCGATATCAAAGGCGCTCGACGCTGACTCAGACGAACTCGTGAACGCCATGGCCAAAGTATTGGATACCGCTTATCAAGGCGATGAGGGCCGCGCCGCAGTATGGCTGCACTTGAGTGGGGCCGAAAGTTCACTCAAAGACAATATGGATAAAATTGTCGACTTGTCGCACCAATTACGCAAAACCATTGAACCCACCGTGCAGCGCGAAAACACCAGTCGTATCGTCTTATTGGTAACTCTTGCTTTGGTCGGCGAGGTGGTTTCGGGCGACGCCATAAAAGCGGCACTTGGCTTTAATCAAGGCGAACAGAATAATAGAGCGCAATTTAGACGCTGGTTGGCCGAGCTCCTGCTCAAGCTATCCGATTCAGAGCTGCCGGCGAGCAGCGATCAATATCCAACATAACAAAACCACCAATAAACTCAGATTTATACGCAACACGCGGCGCAAGCAATACCGCACGCCACGCATTCACTTTATTTCAACCTAATAGCACAGAAAGGAACGTTTATGAGCCAATTCACTGATCGAGTTTGCGTAGTCACAGGCGCGGGGTCCGGCATCGGACGCGAGCTTGCCCTGCAACTGCACGCGCATGGAGCAAAGTTAGCGCTCGCGGATATTCAAGCAGACAATTTAGCCGCCACCGCCGATCTAATCACAGCGCAAGGCGGCTCGCCGTTCACGAAAACATTAGATGTTGCTGACCAAGCTGGCGTATTCGCGTTTGCGGATGAAGTGAATAGCCAGTTTGGAGCTGTGCATTTGGTGATTAATAATGCCGGCGTTGCACTCGGATCAGGCCCGTTATGGGATACCAAGATTGATGATTTTAAGTGGCTAATGAACATCAATTTTTACGGAGTACTGT
>CAYGNS010000572.1:0-2116 GCA_964351295.1 uncultured Gammaproteobacteria bacterium | reverse complement strand
TGAATTGCAAGTTTTTGGGCGCTATCATTCCATGAGGGAGGTTTACTCTGCCTCGAACAAACGCGTAACGCGGCATTACTGTCAAATCTGCAATGTAGTAGTTTCTCCTTTCACCAAGTCCAAATTTTTCTGCAGATGACCGATATGGACCCGTTTTAAAATTGTCTAAATAAAACGCTTCCTGGTCTAGAGCGTTAATCGAGCTACAATTTTGATTGCAACGGACGGCCAAGGTAATATAGTTGTGCTCTTCACTAAGTTGGCCCACCGTCGACCAATCAATACTGGCTCTATATCTCGTCGACCTCTCCCCTGCTGGAATGGTAAAAGGAACAGTAAGTTCAACGTATGAAGAAGATACGTCATCATTATAATCAAAGTCAAAAGTGAGGAGGACTTCCCCACGTAGCTCGAGCGATGTGTCCATTTCGTTGTGACGAGATACTTTGCCATTGAAAACGACTACTTCACTGTGTGCGATAATTGGAAGCAAGAGAAACCAAGCAGCTAAGAATTTGGCTGTTAGTGGTATCACGTAAGTTAATTGGTTCATTGTACTTTCTTGTGCCTATTCTTAGACTTGGGCTGCTTAGACTCATATATTTTTGCTAAGAAGTTTTTGTTTGTCATTTTAATAACTCCTAAGCCATTTCGATCTAAGCTCTTATCGGTCTAAAGTATTTGAGGAATTCAGGAATGTCGACTTTGAGTATACAAGCGCCAGTAATGCCATTGGTGATTTTAATTTTCTCTCCAAGAATGTGTGTACTTAGTTGGACAGAGAATCAGAGGGAAGTAACGGCTATAAAAACAAACATTTTGTCTGAGATATTATCTAGGCTTTTTCGGACACTATGGATCAGTGACAACAAATTACACGTATTACTCACAGACCCGCTTTAAGGCGTGATGCTTAGTGCGATTGCGCGGCCTGCGCCGCTTGCTTGATGGCATCCACCAATTCCATCGGGTTATCTTCTTGAATAAAGTGATTCCCGCCAGCTATAACGCGATGAGGCTGTCCTTTAGCCCCTGGTACTTTTCGTTGCCAAACCGAGTCCATGCCTTTCGTTACTGGGTCTGAATCGCTGAAGGCCGTAATAAAGGGTTTCTGCCAGTGCTCGAATACGTAGCGCATGACCGCCGCGTTCTGACGCAACTGCGACGGCACCATCGAGGGAAACTTGCGAATGGCGCTCATATAGCTTTCGTCTGGGAACGGCGCGTTATAAGCCGCTAGTTCCGCGTCGCTTAATTGCGAGCTAGTGGCATTTTGAAAAAGGGTATTTAGATCAAAGTGCGGTGTGGTGGCTGCCCAAGCAACCCAACGTGTAAACCTAAAGCCATTCTTACCTACCACTGTATCGGGTTTGCCCTCGCGCCAGACAGCCAGCTTAAACAACGGGTAGCCAAGCCAACCTTTCAGACCGTCAGCAAACGGCAGGCCGGTATTCGATAGTACGATCGAGCTGAAACGATCAGGTTCGTTAGCCACCACGCGCAGGCCAATCAATCCGCCCCAGTCTTGACCAAAAAACACCGCGTTCTTTAGATCAAGCTGTTTCACGAGTTCGGTCATTGTGTCGATGTGCATTTGATAATTATGATCGGCCGTTTGCAGTGGTTTGTCGGACTTACCAAAGCCGATCAGGTCAGGCACGATCACGCGAAAGCCCGCCTTCGTGAGTGGTGGGATCATTTTGCGGTATAAAAAACTCCAAGAGGGTTGGCCGTGTAACAGCAAAACCGCCGGCCCACTTTTAGGGCCTTCGTCCAAATAGTGGGCTTGATAGCCGAGCACTTCTTTATAGTTTGGCGCAAACGGAAAATCGGGCAAATTAGCAAACCGATCTTCGGGCGTTTTTTTGGTCTTATTGGCCTGCCATCGTGTGGGAGCTTGCCCAAAAATCACATAGAGCACGAATAAATCAAAAATCAGGAACAGTGTGTATAAAACGAGTTTGATCATGGGGTCCACCTAAATGTAGAAATTGGGGGAGCTAGCTGCCGACAGAGAGCCTAACTATAAAACAGGCGTCGACCCATAGGTAAATAATGAGGGACTAGGACTGGCCACCGCGTGGCCATAACACGCGGCTCGATACGCGGTGGTCTC
>CAYGNS010000571.1:0-2119 GCA_964351295.1 uncultured Gammaproteobacteria bacterium | reverse complement strand
ACAAAGCAACCGCCTGAATGTCGGGGTGCGCATCGAGCATCGACTCAATCGTCAAATACGCTGGCACTCCCGCGACTTGCCCCTCTGGGCTGGCCGTTGCGAGTAATTCAAACTGGTTAGACTGTTGGATGCTCGGTACGTGTTGCTCCTGAGCAATTTTGCCAACGCCCACAATCGCAAGTTTAATCATATTTTTATTAATCTGAGTGCAGGCGGGCTAGTCAGGGTAACGATCACGGTATTTATAAACGGAACGTGCGTTGCGCCGTTTGCGCTGGCTTCGGTACGCAAGCAGTAAAAAGGCTATAATCGCCACGCCGAGCAACACCTCGAGCGACAAATATCCCGTTGTGCGCCAAATTGCACTGCGCAGCACTGTTTCTAAGACCATGTCGATTAATGCATCCACGTTGGCATTATCGCATAATTAATTCACTCAACTGTACAATCAACCTTAACGATCAACCAAAACGATGACTAGCCATTCTCGCGCTCAACCCGTCTTAATACTGGGCTCTTCGTCACCTTTTCGCAAAGCGTTGCTAGAACGATTAATGGTGCCATTCGAGGTAGCGCAACCGAATATTGACGAGCGCCCTAAAGCGGGCGAGAGCGCACTTGCGCTGGTGCGAAGATTGGCGATTGAAAAAGCCCAGGCGGTGGCTCATGCGCTGGGCTCTGATCACCCCAACGCGCTCATAATCGGTTCCGACCAAGTGGCGCTGCATGGTACGCAAATCGTGGGAAAACCGCTCGATCATGACGACGCAGTGGCACAACTCACGCAAGCCTCTGGTCATCGCATCGAGCTGCATACGGGGCTCGCGCTACTCAACACGCAAACGGGCAATACTCAGTCTGACGTGGTGACCTTTTGCACGCACTTCAAAACCCTAACACCGCACACTATTGAACGTTATCTGCGTAAAGAAAAGCCATACAATTGCGCGGGCAGTCTAAAATCCGAAGGTCTGGGTATCGCTTTGCTTGAACGCTTTGAAGGCGACGATCCGTCCGCCTTAATTGGCCTGCCACTCATTCGCTTAATTGCCATGCTCGAAGCAGAAGGCTTCGATTTGTTCGTGTAGTGCCGTTAGTACGCCTTTTTTCTACACTCTCGTGATCAGCAACACCAAGCGCCCTGCGAGCTCAGAACCCACTATGCTTGAACAGATTACCCCACTCATTCTGACCTTTAACGAAGAGGCAAATATTGCGCGCACGCTAAGCGCATTGCACTGGGCTAAGCGGATAGTCGTTGTAGACAGTTATAGCGACGACGCCACGCGCACCATTTGTGCGCAATACCCAAACGTGGAGTTTGTTCAGCGTGCCTTTGATCAACACGCTACGCAGTGGAATTTTGGACTAGACCATATCAACAAACAGCTAGCGGACCTGCAACGTTCTGAACACACGTTGGCCGATCACTGGGTCTTAGCCCTAGACGCTGACCATATTGTGAGCCCTGAATACGTCGCAGAAGTAAGCGCCTGGTTTGCCGCAGCGCGCGAAGATTCATTAAACAGGCATGACACGGTCGGCTTTAAAAATGGCTTTATCTACTGTCAAGACGGCACCCCTCTGCGTGGCTCCTTATACCCACCACTCATCGCGCTATTTAAAGCGTCTAGAGGACACTATGTGCAAGACGGCCATACGCAACGATTAATCCTGCCGGGCACAATTGTGCAGTTAAAAAGTTGCAACTGGCACGATGACCGCAAACCTTTCGCGCGCTGGTTTGTCGCCCAACAACGCTACGCAAGACTCGACGCAGCCAAGCTCGCGTCGCGGCCATTCAATGCATTACGGTGGACCGATCGAGCGCGCATTATTCCTTTTGTAAGCCCGCTACTAGTGCTGTTTTACACGCTCGTTTATAAGCGCTTACTGTTTAGCGGCTGGCCCGGCATTAAATACAGTGCGCTGCGCACGGTGGCGGAAAGTTTACTACACACCGCGCGCTGCAAACGTTGGCTGGGTTTATCTTAAACGCCAATCAAAGCCTAAATGTTGTGCAATACCAGTGCCTACTGCAACACCAAAGTTGCTAGAAAAGGACTCAAAAAAACCTGGTTTAAAACTGTAGTCCACCACTGCTTCAACACCAACGACA
>CAYGNS010000570.1:0-2126 GCA_964351295.1 uncultured Gammaproteobacteria bacterium | reverse complement strand
GCCACCTACGGCTAAATTAATAATTAAATGAAACGGGGCGTCAAACGGCCAAGCCTGCCAATCTTCACTGGTTTTAAAATAGGTGAAATAGCGCACGTTATCTACCCAGAAGTCTAAACGTTCGGGCGTCCAATCCATACCGTAGGTATGAAACCCTTGGTTAGCATTCGGCAATTCAACACTGCCTTTTCTCTGGTTACCCTTTACCCAATAGAAGGCCTCGGTATGCACCGTGGCGTGAACGCGTGCAGGGTCAAAGCCAACATGCTCCATAATGTCGATCTCGCCCGAATTAGGCCATGCATCGCATTTACCGCTGCCCTGCCAATCCGTGCCCGCACCGCAAGTGGTCGCGTGTTTAAAGGGATCGGTGGGCAACATCCAAATCGCTGGCCATACGCCCTTACCAGTGGGCAGCTTGGCGCTTACTTCGATGCGGCCATATTGCAAGTCGACTTTACCAGCTGTGTGTACGCGGGCGGACGAAAATTGTGCTTGGTCATCGGCTAGATGATGGGCTTCAATGACCAACTTGCCGTCGTGCAAACGCACATTCTTTGGGTCACGCGTATAGCGCTGCAACTCCTGATTGACCTTGCCGGCAGGCCACAAATCGTAATTCCAGAATTGCTCGTTCAGCGCCTCGCCATTAAAGTCTTCCTGCCAAGTTGGCACGCTACAAGTGGTGGTGGAATCAACGCTGCGAATATAGAGACCACTTAGTACGGGGGAGCCATGCACGGCGTTAAGGGCGATATTTAAAACGCCATCAACCACCTCTACTGCTGGAATAGTACGCGTGAGAGCGAGGCGGGGCTTGCCATCGCGCGCGGCAATAATGTCGAGCTCGGCCACTTGGACCTGATCTTCGATGATTACATCGAACACCCTTTGCTTGTTTTGGGCATATTTGGGCTCGGTAATGTACAGTGTGACTGCATACGATTGCGCGGCGGGTACGGGAATAGCGTAGGCGATCTCACCTTCGCGATAAGTTTGATAAACGGTAGGTTCCTGCGTTCCTTCAACGCTGGACACTGCGCCAATCTTGCTCTTTGATAAGGATTCAGATTCAGATCGATAGTCAGAGTCGGCAGCAAACTCGATGCCGGCGAGGCTCTGATACGCAGGACCGCCAATGTTAAGTGCAAAGGAATAAGGCGTGTGCTCAGCAAAAGGTGTAGCCGATGCAACAGATGTTTGATCAATTGCAGCGGCCCACAATAAGGGCGCGTGAACCAATGCTAGGGATAGAGCGATTACACTCGGGCGAACGACTTTGCTCACACACATTACCTCCGATTTTTTGATCAACCTACGTTAAGCGGGATCGCGCGGTTGATCGACTAAATTAGGCAATTTGCATTAATTTATACCTGTGTTCAGCATGCCTTGAGTAAAATCGGCCGATAGATTATCTAAGGTCGGCGTCAGTGGTTAGGGTTCATCACAGGACGCCGCAACACGTGTCGTGTTAGGCTTAAAGCGTGAATACAGTTCAGGAAATTCCCAACATCACCACTGCGCAATTTTTAGATTCGGTGGTTCCAGCACGCACGCCGGTGGTCTTACGAAAACTAGTCGCGGATTGGGACTTAGTGGCGCTGCGCGATAACTCTACTGAATTTGCACACCGTTTGCTGAGCTCCGATTCAGGCCTTAAGTGTTATACGGTAGTAGGCGCGCCAGAAATAGGTGGGCGGTTTTTTTACGGTGACGGCTTGCAAGGCACTAACTTTAACAAAACCAATGCTACGGTAAGCGAAGCGCTCGCGCATATTGCCCAACAAATTGGTGCTGCGCAACCGCATGCGATTGCGGTGCAGGCCGCCTACTTGTCAGCGGCACTGCCTAGCATTGCCGCATCTCACCCTAACCACCTACTTCCAGATGTTGAACCTACCTTTTGGTTGAGTAACCAAAGTATCGTGGCTCCGCATTTCGATATGCGCGACAACATCGCCTGTGTTGTGCACGGTAAACGGCGCTTTACCCTTTTCCCTCCCGAGCAGATCAACAACCTTTACATTGGCCCCACCTTAAATGCGCCAGGCGGAGTCCCCATTAGCACGGTTGATTTGCGCGCTCCCGATTTGCAGCGTTTTCCGCGTTTTAAAGTAGCGCTT
>CAYGNS010000569.1:0-2128 GCA_964351295.1 uncultured Gammaproteobacteria bacterium | reverse complement strand
GTCGTAGAACGGTCACTCGTCATATTAAACGGGGTGGTCGAATTTGGATTAGGGTGTTTCCAGACAAGCCTGTCTCGAAGAAACCGTTAGAGGTTCGAATGGGTAAAGGTAAAGGTAACCCTGAATTCTGGGTCATGGAAATCAAACCAGGCCAGATGATGTATGAATTACAAGGTGTGAGTGAAGAGTTGGCGCGAGAAGCATTTACGCTGTGCGCTGCGAAGCTTCCATTTAAATGTAAGTTTGTGGTTCGCCAGTTCGGTTAAACACAAATCTGATACGGCAGAGAATAGAAATGGCAAATGAATCAAAAGCAGCACTGCTGCGCGGTAAGTCGGCACAAGAGTTAGCTGATGAGCTCGTGGCGTTGCGTAAAGAAGAGTTTAAATTGCGTATGCAGCGCGGTACTGGGCAGTTAACCAATACCGCTCGCTTTAAGCAGATCCGTCGTGAAGCTGCGCGCATTAAAACAATATTAAACGAAACCAAAGCGTCGGCGTAAGGCTCGAGCGTATAACCGTTAACCAGGTTTAAAGAAATGACTGAAGTTACCAGTACCGCCCGCACAATTGAGGGCAAAGTGGTGAGCAACAAGGCCGAGAAAACGATCTCAGTGCTTGTAGAAAGACGCGAAAAACATCCCTTGTATGGGAAGTACATCCGTAAATCGACTAAGTTTTTGGCTCACGATGAAGCAAACGAATGTGGTGAAGGCGACACTGTGCTGATTGAAGAGTGCCGTCCATTGTCAAAAAATAAGTCTTGGCGGCTCGTTAAAGTGGTCGAAAAGGCCATCGTCGTTTAATCAGGCGCAGCGCGAAATTTCCGAAACAATAGCAGGATAGAGTTGGAGTAAACCGATGATCCAAATGCAAAGTATTTTAGATGTGGCTGATAACAGTGGTGCACGGAAAGTGATGTGTATCAAAGTGTTAGGCGGGTCAAAGCGTCGTTACGCTGGGATTGGCGACATTATTAAGGTGAGCATCAAAGAAGCGTTGCCGAATTCTCGTGTTAAGAAGGGCGCGGTTTATGACGCGGTAATTGTGCGTACTCGTAAAGGCGTACGCCGACGCGATGGGTCGTTGATTCGGTTTGATCGTAATGCGGCCGTTATTCTCAATGCGTCGAAACAACCTTTAGGCACACGTATCTTTGGACCAGTAACGCGTGAATTGCGCGGTGATAATTTCATGAAAATTATCTCGCTGGCGCCTGAAGTGCTGTAACGCAAATTAGATTTAGATAAAGACACCAGTACGGTCAAAACATGAACAAGATTAAAAAGGGCGATCAAGTCATCGTGACTACAGGACGAGACAAGGGCAAAACCGGTCAAGTATTAAAGATAATGACTGATGGGCGCGCTCTTGTGAACGATATCAATTTGGTTAAAAAACACACCAAGCCTAATCCTATGGCTGGTGTGACGGGAGGCATTCTCAAAAAAGAAGCTCCTATCCAATTATCCAACTTGGCCATTCTGAACCCGAAGACCAAGAAAGCTGACAAAGTTCGTATTGAAGGAAGTGGCGCCGAAAAGCATCGCGTTTTTAAATCCGACGGAGCACGCATTGATTCGTAGTTGAATCTATAGATGCCAAGATTGGCCCATTTCAAACGACACTGTTTTATATATTAGAAGGTTAAGAACATGACTAGATTGCAAGAACATTACGTAAAGAATGTAGTTCCTAAATTGCAAGAAGAGTTCAATTTTAAAAGCGTGATGGAGATTCCTAAGATCACGATGATCTCTATCAATATGGGTTTAGGCGAAGCGGTTGGTAATAAAAAGATTATCGAGTCTGCGGTTGCGGACATCGAGGCGCTTACCGGGCAGAAGCCTGTAGTTACTTTGGCACGCAAATCGGTTGCGGCGTTTAAAATTCGTGATGGTTGGCCGATCGGCGCCAAAGTAAACTTGCGCCGAACACGCATGTAGGAATTTTTAGATCGCTTGATTACCGTTGCCATTCCCCGGATTCGTGACTTTCGCGGTTTAAATGTGAAGTCCTTTGATGGTCGTGGTAACTATACGTTTGGTTTGAAAGAGCAAATTGTATTTCCCGAGATCGACTTCGACAAAGTTGATGCTCTTCGTGGCATGGATGTAACCATTACCACC
>CAYGNS010000568.1:0-2140 GCA_964351295.1 uncultured Gammaproteobacteria bacterium | reverse complement strand
CATAAATACGAACTTTTAGAGCAAGCTGCACGCGAGGGTATTAAGAATGTATGTCTGCACTTGCTCACCGACGGTCGCGATGTGGCTGGGCGCTCGGCTTTGGGGTATATCGAAACCACTGAAGCGGTGCTCGCCAAGCTCAACGAACAGTACAATGTAGACTATCGAATCGCCAGCGGTGGTGGCCGCATGCAAATCACCATGGACCGTTATGAAGCCGACTGGGCCATGGTCGAACGTGGCTATAACTGCCACACGCATGGCATTGGTCAAGCATTTGGCTCGGCCCATGCAGCGGTAACGGCGTGGTATGAGGCTAGCGACAAAGACGATCAGTACATCCCCGCCTTTGTGATTCATCGAGACGGCCAACCTACTGGCCTCATCAATGATGGCGATGCCGTACTGTTTTTTAATTTTCGTGGCGATCGCGCGATTGAAATTTCTAAATGTTACGAACAAACGAACTTCTCGCACTTTGACCGGAATCAACACCGACCACACCCTAAAGTATTTTATGCTGGCATGTTGCAATACGATGGCGACGAACTAATCCCAGAACACTACCTTGTGAATCCGCCCGAAATAGACGCCACCATGGGCGAATATATTTGTGCCACGGGCTTGAAGTCTTTTGCAGTCAGCGAAACGCAAAAATTTGGCCACGTTACCTTTTTCTGGAATGGCAATCGGTCCGGCTACTTAGACGAATCGCTTGAAACCTATATCGAAATACCCAGCGACAACATTGAGTTCGACCAAGCGCCTGCCATGAAAGCGCGAGAAATCACCGATGCCACCATAAAGTTAATCAAGAGCGGCGATTATGCTTTTGGGCGCATCAATCTAGCGAATGGCGACATGGTTGGACACACCGGCAACTTAGCAGCCGCGATCACCGCTATTGAGGTGGTAGATGAATGCGTGGGGCGACTCGTGAACGCAATTCGTGAACAAGAGGGTGTGCTTATTTTTACGGCCGATCATGGCAACGCTGACATCATGTTTACCGAACAAAACGGGGTGCGTACCGCTAAAACAAGCCATACACTCAACCCGGTACCTTTCGCCATTTTCGACCCCCATGCGCAGGGCGAATATGCCATTACGACCATGCAAGGTGCGGGTCTAAGTAATATCGCCGCCACCACTTTGAACTTAATGGGCTATGCTGCTCCAAGCAACTATGACGCGAGCCTTATCGAGTTTTCGGCCAAGCAAAGCATGACGAGTAGTCACCATGAGTGATGCACCGCAACTGCTTCACGCCGGCAAACTGATTAGCCTATACCGCGAAAAAGTAGATCTACGCGAAGGTGGGCACACCTATTTCGATATCGTTCGCCACCCTGGTGGTGCCGTCATAGCCGCGCTAAACGAGCAACAAGAAATTTGCTTGCTTAAGCAATGGCGACACGCCGTGGGGAGAGAAATATGGGAGCTCCCAGCGGGCTGCCTCGAACCAAATGAGGCGCCCATACTTACCGCACAACGAGAGCTAGAAGAAGAAGCCGGAGTGCGCGCTAGCGAGTGGCAAGACTTAGGTACGCTGGTTTCTACACCTGGTTTTTGCAACGAGATATTGCATCTGTTTAAAGCGACGCACCTCACTTCAGGTGTTAGTAAGCTCGATCGCGCCGAGCGACTTGTTCCGCATTGGGTGCCACTTACCGACGCGCTGAACATGGCGGTCTCGGGCGAAATTGAGGATGCCAAAACAGTGGCTACCCTATTGCGTCTACAACGCGAATCCCACTCAGGCTAACCGGCTAAGACCGCGTTCTAGGGTTGTTCGGGGGGCACGCCAACCCCCTTTAGTAGTGGGTTTAACAAAGCAAGATTTTTATCCAAAGCCCCTCGGTGCGACTCAATAAAATCGAGGCCTCGGCGTCCCATTCGGTCTCGGAGCGTAGCGTTGCCCAGCAAGTTGCGCAGCTCACGCAGTAACTCATGACTGTTGTGCACCATGAGTCCGGCACCCTCGCGAATGGTCCATTTGCTAATATCCGGAAAGTTAAACATATGCGGGCCAAACAACACCGGCACGCCTAACGCGCAAGGTTCCAGAATGTTTTGCCCGCCGAAGGGCTCCAAGCTGCCGCCCACAAAGGCCACATCAGAGCAGGCGTATAACAAAGAC
>CAYGNS010000567.1:0-2150 GCA_964351295.1 uncultured Gammaproteobacteria bacterium | reverse complement strand
AGAAAGGACGACTTTTTGGCGTACCCATTGCCGTTAAAGACAACTTCTGTGTCAAAGGGATGCCCACCACAGCCGCCTCCAAAATGTTAGAAAACTTTCATCCCCCCTATTCGGCTTATTGCGTGGAGCGACTCGAAGCAGAAGGAGCGATAGTCATTGGAAAAACCAATTTGGACGAATTTGCTATGGGATCTTCCAATGAAAATTCTGCCTATGGTTCGGTGAAGAACCCTTGGAATCTGGATTGTGTGCCGGGAGGATCCAGTGGCGGTTCCGCAGCCACGGTCGCAGCTCAGCTTTCACCTCTTGCCATTGGCTCTGATACCGGAGGATCGATTCGTCAGCCAGCGAGCTTTTGTGGAGTTGTGGGGATAAAGCCCACTTATGGTTCGATCAGCCGATATGGCATGATCGCCTTCGCTTCCTCGCTCGACCAAGCGGGCCCACTAACCCACAGTGCTTACGACGCGGCTTTAATGCTCAACGCCATGGTTGGCTTTGACCCACGCGATGCTACCTCGCTGGAGCACAGCGGTCCCCATGTACCTGAAGATTTCTGCAGCACGCTCAACGAATCATTGCAGGGTCTGCGCATCGGTCTCCCTAAAGAATTTTTTGGCGATGGACTCGACCCTGAAGTTGCAGCGCGAGTAAGCACAGCAGTGCAGGAATACGAGAAACTAGGCGCTAAGATTATTGATATATCGTTACCCAACGCTAAACTCGCACTGGCGAGCTATTACGTGATTGCACCTGCCGAAGCTTCATCCAATTTGTCTCGATTTGACGGTGTGCGTTATGGATACCGAGCCCCGCAGTACGACAACCTCAACGACATGTACATCAAAACGCGCAGCCAGGGTTTTGGGGCCGAGGTGAAACGCCGCATTATGTTAGGTGCTTATGCGTTATCGAGCGGCTATTACGACGCTTACTATGCCAAAGCACAAAAAATTCGACGCCTTATCGCGAACGATTTTCAAGCCGCATTTAAAGACTGCGATGTGATTATGGGCCCTACTACACCGTCTACGGCGTTTGCTATAGGGGATCGAGATACCGACCCGGTCGCGATGTACTTAAATGACATATATACGATTCCTGTGAACTTAGCCGGACTGCCAGCCGCATCGATTCCTGCCGGTTTTAGTAGCGAAGGGTTGCCCATCGGGCTGCAAATCATTGCACCGTACTTGCATGAAGCCAAACTTCTCAACGTAGCGCATCAATACCAGCAAGTAACAGACTGGCATTTGCGCCGTGCACCGGCTCGCGCACATGCTAGCAGTGCGCCTGTGATAACAGGAGAACAATAATATGTTTACGTGGGAAAAAGGCTGGGAAGTCGTTATTGGTTTAGAGGTGCACACTCAACTCGCAACCAAAAGTAAGATTTTTTCGGGGAGTTCCACCGCCTATGGGGCATTAGCAAACACGCAAGCTAATGAGGTCGATCTAGCTTTACCGGGCGTACTGCCCGTAATGAACCTTGAAGCGGCCCGCATGGCAGTCAAGTTTGGTTTGGCCATCGGAGCGCAAATCAATCGGCGTAACGTATTTGCCCGCAAGAACTACTTCTACCCCGATTTACCTAAGGGTTATCAAATATCGCAGTTTGAACTGCCCATTGTCGGCAAGGGCGAGCTATTGATCGATACGCCAACGGGCTTAAAGGCAATTGGTATCACGCGCGCGCACTTAGAAGAGGACGCGGGTAAGTCCTTGCACGAAGCGGTTGTGGGCAAAACGGGAGTGGACCTGAACCGCGCGGGAACGCCTTTATTAGAGATTGTCTCGGAACCCGATTTGCGGACGCCTGCCGAGGCCGTGACGTATTTACGGCAATTGCATAGCCTGGTGCGCTACATTGAAATTTGCGACGGCAATATGCAAGAAGGGTCATTTCGTTGCGATGCCAATGTGTCTGTTCGACCCGTTGGTCAAGTAGAACTAGGCACTCGAACTGAACTCAAAAACATCAACTCATTTCGCTTTGTCGAACGAGCCATAGAATATGAGATCGAGCGGCAAATCGACATACTGTTGGATGGTGGCCAAATTGTACAAGAAACACGCTTATATGATGCAGACCAACATGTAACACGCCCTATGCGTTCGAAAGAAGAAGCGCATGATTATCGTTACTTCCC
>CAYGNS010000566.1:0-2156 GCA_964351295.1 uncultured Gammaproteobacteria bacterium | reverse complement strand
CTATTGATATGGCAATTGGTAAAGACGAATGCGTTCTCATTGGAGGCCCACCATGTCAAGCCTACTCAGCGGCGGGAAAGTCGAAAAATAAGAGCGATTCCTCTTACTCCTTAGAGAAAGACCCAAGGAGTTTTCTTTATAAAGAATACTTAGAAATAGTTGCTCGGTACCAACCTGTTGTTTTTGTTATGGAGAATGTTAAGGGTATGCTTTCGGCAAAGCTCAATGGCAAATCTGCTTTTGAGCGAATATATGACGATTTAAGCCAACCTCATAAAACAACAAATACAACCGCGCGAGCTGGATATGAACCAAAAAATTATCAGCTAATTTCTTTTTCAATGTCAGGTGATGGTGCTGATCTCGCAAAGGAGTTATTGCCTAACGATTACATAATACGTTGCGAAGACTTTGGCGTTCCTCAAAAAAGACATAGGGTGATCATTTTGGGTATTCGGGCTGATCTGCTGAAGCATCGGTCTAGCAAATTAGCCTTACAGAAACAAAGCCAAACCGTTAGCGTCGAGGATGCAATTGGAGATATGCCCACCATTCGTAGTGGTCTATCGAAACGAGAAAACACAGACAAACAGTGGATTTCTTACTTACAAGAATCCTTGCCGAACACATCGAAAGTGCTTCATCGTGAAGGCTTCATAGAAATTGCTGAGTTTATCAACACGCAAATACCTAAACTTAGGACGCCGAAAAATGGCCAAGGCTCGAATTTCGGACTCAAGAAGCGAAAACGTATAGGGTCTTCATGTCCGCAAGCGTTAGCGAAATGGTACGTTGACGAAAGGATGGAAAACTTCGTAACGAATCACGAATCTAAATCGCATATGGACTCTGATTTACACAGATATTTTTTTAGTTCTAGTTGGGCAAAACTAGCCCAAGCGAATGGATGGCCAACACCCTTTCCAAAATCGCAGCATTACCCAGAATCACTAAAGCCCAATCACAAAAACTTTAACTCCGGAAAGTTTGCCGACAGGTTTAGAGTCCAGTCTTCGGACAAGCCGGCGAGTACAGTTACCTGCCACATAAGCAAAGATGGTCATGCTTTTATACATTATGACCCACTGCAATGTCGAAGCTTAACGGTTAGAGAAGCTGCGCGTATCCAAACGTTCCCGGATAACTACTTTTTTGTTGGCACTCGAACTAAACAATTTGAACAAGTCGGAAACGCAGTGCCTCCTTATTTAGCGTTTCAAATAGCAACATTAGTAAAAGATTTTCTTGAATCATAAGGCGCCACTATCTCCTTTTTGCCGCCACCCATTGACGCTTTAGGTTTGATAATGTTTGAGGCAAAGCCTGATTTGCTACAAAAGTTATCAATGAATTTACGCACACTTATGTATAGATAAACATTGTTGTGCCATATTTAACTACTTGCTTTTGCGAAAACACTGGTGAGTTTTATTTAGCAACAAGCGCTAATTTCAAGGCAATACAGAACGTGAGTGCTTTTGATACTTTGGTTATTGCAGTATTTTCTCAATGCATGAGAATCAGGCCTCCCAGAAAACGTGACTTTTTTGCTTTTCTTAGTCCTTCGCTGAGCCTCACAATGAACGTAATAATGATTTATGTAAGATTAAGACTAGGAGAACTGTATTGCAGGTAGAGATAGATAATAAGCACGTTTTAAGGATGAGTCGTTACTTACCTTTCAGCCCCTCACACGATCAGATTTATGAGGAATATCAACAAAGTGATGATGCATTAAACTTAGGTACTAAAGCACTTGACTACATAGTCAGAAATGCGAGTTCTGGGGCTCAGGTTATTGTACTAACTGGTGATGCGGGCCACGGCAAAACGCACCTATGTCGTAGACTTCTTGAAAATCATTTAGGCTATACAGAAGAGCACGCGAGGCAACTGTTAAACGAAAAATGCGATGGTAAAGTCGAAATTCCTCATGTTAAAACGAATAGCCAAGCAAAGCCCTTAAAAATCTATAAAGATTTTTCGGAGTTCACTCCTGAGCGTGCCTCCGAGCATGTCGAGAAAGCTATCGTTGAAGGCAACGTGCTTACTGTAATTTGTGCTAATGAGGGACGACTTCGTGCAATCCTTGAAGGCAAAACCGGCGGCCCTGGTTGCAAAAAATTACTAGAAAAATTTCATGAATCTTTTAGGAC
>CAYGNS010000565.1:0-2166 GCA_964351295.1 uncultured Gammaproteobacteria bacterium | reverse complement strand
TGTACGTATTGCACAGCATTGGGAAGATTACGGGCCGCCATAAATAAGCTACCAAGCACCAATTCCTTAACCGCATTAGCATTAGCGCCAGGCGCATTAAATACGGCCACCCCGTGGTCACTCATCTTTTGCAAGGGGATATTATTAACGCCCGCACCTGCCCTACCAACGGCTTTGAGCGACTTGGGAACCTCCATGTCATGCATTTTGAACGAACGCAGGAGAATGGCGTCGGGGCTAGTGTGCGAATCACTCACCTTGTAGATATCATCGGGCAGTCGATCTAGACCCGCTGCAGAAATATTATTAAGGGTGAGTACGTCGTATGTGCGCATAATGGTTTAAGGAGTTGGGGATAATTGGATAGTACGATTAACGGGGATGCTGGTTTTGAAAATCCTGCATAAATGTAATTAGGGCCTCTACGGCATCAATACCCGTGGCGTTATAAAGGCTCGCTCGCATGCCGCCTACCGAGCGATGCCCTTGCAACGAATGTAAGCCGGCCGCCGTGGCTTGCTCTAGAAATGCTTTCTCTAAATTGGTGTCGTGTAACAGAAACGGTACGTTCATCCACGAACGATCGCTCACTTGTACTGGATTGCGGTAGTACCCATCGGACGCATCGATATAGCCGTACAACATCTCCGCTTTGCGTGCGTTAACCTTGGCCATGGCCTCTAAGCCACCCTGTGCCTTGAGCCATTTGAACACTTTGGCCGCTAAGTACCACGCGAATGTAGGCGGCGTATTACTCATGCTGTCCGACTCGGCCATTTCGGTCCAATCCAACATACGGGGTGCCAGTGGATCGCAATGCCCTAATAGGTCGTCGCGTACAATCACAATGGTCAGTCCCGCGGGCCCGATGTTTTTTTGCGCACCTGCGTAGATTACACCGTATTGGCTCACGTCGATGGGGCGCGATAAAATGGTAGACGACAAGTCTGCACAAATCGGCACGCTCGTGCTTGGCAGCCAATCGAACTCCACACCCGCTATGGTCTCGTTAGGGGTAATGTGCAGGTACGCCGCCTGCGAATTCAACGTCCAATCTGACGCGGCAGGCACACTTAAATACGGCTCAGCGCTAGTATCGCACACCACATTGATACCGATAAATCGCTTGGCATCCGCAATGGCCTTCTTTGACCAATGACCCGTGTGCGCATAATCGGCTGAGCCACCTAAATGCTTTAGGTTTAGCGGAATAGCGGAAAACTGCGTAGTGGCTCCACCTTGCAAAAACAATACACGGTAATTGTTTGGAATATGCATCAGATCCCGCAAGTCTTGCTCAGCCTGTGCGGCGAGCTCCACAAAAGCATCGCCACGATGCGACACCTCCATTACAGAGGCGCCCTGCCCATTCCACTCCAGCATCTCGGCTTGAACTTCTTGCAACACCGCCACCGGCAAAGCAGCGGGGCCAGCACTAAAATTATGTACGCGACTCATATTAACTATTCTTGGTAAGGGATATAAATGGATAGGGATTATGGATGATCACTACATTGCGATCTTGTTTGTGAGTTCAATCGAATTAGAAACGCTTACACGTCTTGTTGACTATTCGCCGCGCGATTAACGACCAAAACGTCAACTCAGCCCACCGCCGTTTTGCACTATTGACCCACGAACTTGCATCGAACTGGCGCTCGTAAGACTAAGTTGTCACGAGCCTACACGTTGCCTGTCCAAGGCTCAGTTCGCATATCTGGCACTTCGCGGGCTTATACTGGTTGCCAGCGATGTGATCCAGACAGACATCCAATTGATAATCTCGACGCAGGATAAACATTGGCGGAAAGCACCCGATGTAGGGCGTTAACAGACTCACAATGCCGTGCAAAATGGCTCATCGAGAGCGAGATCGGGTCTTAAACCGACACCGCAGTTCAGGCGAGGGGCGATTTTAAAGGAATACGCGTCGCTATGACACTATTTCTGGGGTTATAGAGCTTATTTTCGGGGTGTATTAGATGAATGGTGTCTTTTAACCACGGTCAAGCTCTGCACCGACCCTATCTACTCACCAAACAATAAAGTAATAACCGCCACCAAAAAGCTCGGGATTACAGGCTCTGGTTCAGGGGGCGGCGGCGGTCGATCACGCTCTTCGGGGGGTGGCGGTGCATCGGAGCCTCTTGGCATGCTCCACGCAGG
>CAYGNS010000564.1:1015-2173 GCA_964351295.1 uncultured Gammaproteobacteria bacterium | reverse complement strand
GTGTAGACTTGCCAGCGCCATTACGCCCAATTAAACCGATTCGGTCGCCGGGTTCGATTATGAAGTCGGCTTGGTCTAGAATGGGGTCGCCGCCAAAACTTAATGTGGCATTACTAAGGGTGATAAGAGCCAAACTGAGGTCGCCTTATAGAGTAGGTTGGTTGGGTTTACGTAAGCCGAATTGCGTAGGCTGGTTCGTCTAGGTGAGCTCGTTCGCGTCGGTGACGTGTCGGTGAATAGCTCAAGCCTTTACGGCGGCGCAGTTTAGCACTGCGGCCGTGTTTGCGACATCACCATTACAGGAATTTTGCGCGTACCATTAATTAAGCGTCCCCGCGCATTCGTGTTCTAGATTTGCGTTGTTAGAACCACGAGTTTAATTTCGGCTTGTTTTATTTCGTTTTAGTTTAAAAGAGGAGCAGCACAGTGTTAGTTGAACAAATCGCGGTAAATAATACCTTGCGGAACTACATGTACCTTATTGCGTGCCCCGAAACGCTGGAGGCGGTGGCATTGGATCCGCTCGATCATGCTCGTGCGTTAGCGCGGGCGGCCGAATTAGGGTGGACTATTCGTGGGGTAGTGAATACGCACGAACACTTTGATCACATTGACGGCAACGGGCCCGTGCTTCAGGCCACTGGCGCTACGTTGTATGCGCATCATCAAGCGGTAAACGCTATTCCCAATGTGGATGTGCCGTTGCGCGCCAACGACGTTGTGGCAGTGGGTACCACCGTGCGGTTACGCGCTTTAGAAACGCCCGGCCACACATTTTGTCATACTTGCTTGCTCTTTGAAGGCAATCAGCACGACGCTACGCCTGCGCTGTTTTCAGGTGATACTTTGTTTAACGCAGGGGTCGGTAATTGCCACAATGGCGGTGACCCTAAGACCTTGTTCACTACTTTTGTAGAGCAACTATTCACGTTGGACGACACTACGCGTGTGTATCCCGGGCACGACTACATTGTGAACAATTTACTATTTACATTAGACCGCGAGCCTTCTAACGGCGCGGCCCGTAGCTTACTGGCGGCGATGCAGCAGTGGACCTCCGAGAAGCACTTTATTTCTAATCTAGCGATGGAAAGGCAAGTGAATAGTTTTTTTCGGTTGAACAGCCCCGAAATTGTCGCTGGACTGGCCAAACAGATT
>CAYGNS010000564.1:0-1005 GCA_964351295.1 uncultured Gammaproteobacteria bacterium | reverse complement strand
ATTAGGAGCAGTAAGTGTGAAGAGAAGAGTTACTTCCAGAGTTTGGCAACTCAGCGACCCCCGAGCAGGTTTTTTTAAAGTTGCGTGAGCTTCGAAATAGCTGGTGAGTAGGCCGAAAATCCAATTTTTCTAATTTAAAGGATTTATAATTGAAGGTCGTTTATAAATTTTGGCGTGCAGGCAACATGGCCCGTGCGCAACACTTGGAGTAAGCAATGTCGTTTGATGACCGAGATGGATACATTTGGATGGATGGTGAGTTTGTAAATTGGCGGGATGCCAAAGTGCACGTACTCACACATACCTTACACTATGGGCTAGGCGTTTTCGAAGGCGTGCGTGCCTACCAAACCGCGCAAGGCGCTGCCATATTCCGTTTGGAGCGGCATACCGAAAGGCTCTTACAATCGGCCAAGATTATGGGTATGAAAATCCCGTTTTCAGCTGATCAGATCAGCCAAGCGCAACTCGATTGCGTGCGCAAAAACAATTTGAACTCCGCTTATATTCGGCCAATGGCTTGGTACGGCTCGCAAGCCATGGGCCTACACGCCAAAGGTTTGAAAGTACATCTTATGGTGGCCGCGTGGGAATGGGGTACGTATCTTGGCGAAGACGCTCTCACTAAGGGTATTCGAGTTAAAACCTCGTCGTTTAATCGCCATCATGTTAATTCCACCATGGCCAAAGCCAAAACCAATGGCCACTACACCAATTCCATTATGGCTACCCAAGAAGCCGAGCGCTGTGGCTACGACGAAGCCCTATTGCTTGACACAAACGGTTATGTGGCCGAAGGCAGCGGCGAGAATATTTTTATGTTGCGCCGCGGCAAACTGTATACCCCTGAATTAACGTCGGCATTGGAAGGTATAACGCGTGACGCCATTTGCGAAATAGTGCAGAAAGACATGGGGATACAAATTGTTGAGAAACAAATTACCCGCGACGAAATTTATACCGCCGACGAAGCCTTTTTCACTGGCACGGCCGCCGAAATTACGC
>CAYGNS010000563.1:0-2174 GCA_964351295.1 uncultured Gammaproteobacteria bacterium | reverse complement strand
CACAGCCAGCTTTTGTGATAGAGCGGGAACGAATTGCATATCTAGGCTTAGACTTGGCGGACCTGAGGCAGCAATTAGGCACTATGTTGTCGGGTAATATCGTAAATCGCTACAACCATGATGGCCGCGCTTACCGAGTCATTCCGATGATTGCCGACGGCGGTCGCGACAACCCCGAGGCATTACTCGATTTGCAAATTCGCACGCCAGAAGGGGGTTTAATTCCGTTGCGCGCCATTGCCACCCTGCAAACTGAAACTGCACCACGAGTTTTGTCGAAGTTCGCGCAAAAAAATTCGTTTCGAATATACGGCGAAGTGATTCCTGGCACGACCAAAGAGCAAGGCTTGCAAGCATTGGAAGTGGCGGCCGCGCAAATCTTACCCGCGCATTATTCGATCGATTACGCGGGTGAGTCGCGTCAGATTAGACTTGAAGGCAATACGCTCGAAGGCGTGTTAGTAATTGCACTCGTGTTTGTATTTTTTGTGCTTGCTATTCAGTTCAATAGTTTTCGCGACCCCTTAGTCGTGCTACTGGGCTCTGTACCGCTCGCTTTGTCTGGCGCGATGGTGTTTGCGTTTCTTGATTTCACAACGATTAATATTTATTCCCAAGTAGGGTTTATTACGCTAGTTGGACTGATTGCAAAAAATGGCATCCTAATTGTCGAGTTTGCCAATCACATGCAAAAACTCGGCCACGCTAAACTGGTGGCTATTCGGCTGGCCGCACAAACTCGGCTGCGTCCCGTATTAATGACCACTGGGGCAACAGTGTTTGGACATTTTCCTTTGGTGTTAGTCAGTGGTGCTGGGGCTGAAGCGCGTAACAGTATTGGTATTATTTTGGTGGCTGGGATGTTGGTTGGAACCTTTTTCACGTTGTTGGTTTTACCGAGTATCTATATGGTACTGGCATCAGATCATTCACCAAAGTCGGCCGAGGATGCGCCGCCAGAGCGTCTAAACCAACCGCTCGCAACGAGTAATGCATAGCGTTTAGACTTTGGCAGCATTGGCGCTTTTTCGCTAACTAAAAGCGCCCATAAAAAGCCCTTTTAGATTGCTAGTGAGTGCGCCTAAATAGAGGGCGCGAAAGCGCTAATGCATGGCTTGAGGTATACTTACGCCCCAAGCAATTCTGCACCGCATGCACTCAATACCTAATTATGAACAGCCTGTTTAAGATACCGCTTTACGCTACCGAGCTCAGCTATTTCGATGCCCGATCGGCCGTTGATGAGATCCAACCGGGGGCTTATGCCAAACTACCTTATACCTCCAAAGTTTTAGCTGAAAATTTGATGCGACGTTGCGAGCCGGCGCATCTAAAAGCGGCCTTAGAGCAATTAATCTACCGTAAGCGGGATCTTGATTTTCCTTGGTATCCAGCGCGAGTAGGGTGTCATGACATTCTAGGCCAGACTGCATTGGTGGATTTAGCAGGTTTACGCGACGCGATTGCAGCCAAAGGTGGCGACCCAGCGCAGGTGAATCCGGTGGTGCCTACTCAGCTGATTGTGGATCATTCTTTGGCGGTTGAGCACGGTGGTGCTGACCCCGATGCGTTTACTAAAAACCGAGCTATTGAGGATCGACGTAACGAAGACCGTTTTCACTTTATTGAATGGTGTAAAACGGCGTTTAAGAACGTTGACGTTATACCTCCAGGCAACGGCATCATGCATCAGATTAATTTAGAACGAATGTCGCCTGTGGTGTGTGTTCGGGACGGCATTGCGTTTCCCGATACTTTAGTGGGCACCGACAGCCATACTCCGCACGTGGATGCATTGGGGGTGCTCGCCGTGGGTGTCGGTGGGCTAGAGGCCGAAAGCGTGATGCTGGGCCGGGCATCGCATATGCGCCTGCCTGATATTGTGGGAGTTAAGCTAACCGGTCAGCGCCAACCGGGAATTACTGCAACCGATATCGTGTTGGCGCTCACCGAGTTTTTGCGCGCACAAAAAGTAGTGTCGACGTATTTAGAGTTTTTTGGCGAAGGCGCACGTGCTTTGACGCTTGGGGATCGAGCGACCATTTCCAATATGACCCCAGAGTTTGGCGCGCCCGCCGCCATGTTTTACATCGACGAAAAAACCAACGAGTATTAGCGCTTAACAGGCCGCGATGAAGAACAAGTCAGGGGTGGGGCGGGGTAGGCGTGGAGGG
>CAYGNS010000562.1:0-2181 GCA_964351295.1 uncultured Gammaproteobacteria bacterium | reverse complement strand
GCATCAGCCACCGCAGCAATCGCCTTGTCTTGGGCTATCACGCGGGTATGCAGATAAGACTCCATCTCCAACAGCTTTTGCTTTTCGCCTTGTAACATTTTGGCCACGGGTATGCCCGTCCAGCTCGCGACCACTTCGGCGATCTCTTCTTCGGTTACGTTGCTGCGCAATAATTGATTGCTTTGCGCGCCTTGGCCTTCCCGCTGCTGAGCCGAACGCAGTTGCGCCTCAAGCTCCGGCACAATGGCATACTGAATTTCTGACATTTTGGCCAAATCGCCAGCGCGTTGAGCCACTTCCATTTCAAGGCGCGCAGCTTCGAGCTCTTCCTTGATATTCTGCGCACCGTGAACGGCCGCTTTTTCGGCCATCCAGATTTCCTCAAGCTCGGAGTACTCGCGTTCCAATTCATCAATTTCGGTTTCTAAGTTTAACAACCGCGCTTTAGATGCGTCGTCACTCTCTTTTTTAAGCGCTTCGCGCTCGATCTTGCGCCGAATAATTTGGCGATCCAATTTATCCATCGACTCAGGCTTTGAATCAATTTCCATGCGAATACGGCTAGCCGCTTCATCGATCAAATCAATGGCTTTGTCCGGTAGATTACGGTCGGTTATGTAGCGGTGCGATAAAGTGGCGGCAGCAATGATGGCAGGGTCGGTAATGTCCACGCCGTGATGCACTTCGTACTTCTCTTTAAGTCCTCGCAAAATAGCGATGGTGTCGTCCACACTCGGTTCATCGACCACGATTTTTTGAAAGCGCCGCTCCAACGCCGCATCCTTTTCAATAAATTGACGATACTCATCAAGGGTTGTGGCACCCACGCAATGCAGCTCGCCGCGCGCCAATGCTGGTTTGAGCATATTCCCAGCATCCATAGCACCTTCGGCTTTGCCCGCACCCACCATGGAATGCAGTTCATCAATAAACAATATAATTTGCCCTTCTTGTTTAGACAGCTCTTTGAGTACTGCTTTAAGACGTTCCTCAAACTCACCGCGGAATTTCGCCCCCGCGATCAAAGCCCCCAAATCGAGGGACAACAGTCTTTTGTTTTTTAAACCCTCAGGCACCTCGCCATTTACAATGCGCTGCGCGAGCCCTTCCACTATGGCCGTTTTCCCTACGCCGGGCTCACCGATTAACACAGGGTTGTTTTTAGTGCGTCGCTGTAATACTTGTATGGTGCGACGGATCTCGTCGTCACGCCCAATCACTGGATCGAGCTTGCCGCGTTCGGCCAGCTCTGTCATGTCAACCGTATATTTATCCAGGGCCTGAAGCGCGTCCTCTGAGTTTTGATCTTGCATACTCTCGCCGCCGCGCACTTGTTCAATCGCTTTTGTCAAAGCAGCTTTGCTTGCTCCCGCATTACGCAGTAAGGCGCCTGCCCGGTCTTTGTCATCTACCAGTGCTAACAGGAACAGGTCGCTCGAGATAAATGAATCACCTCGCTGCTGCGATAACTTATCCACCACATTCAGCAATCGCGAGGTTTGTTGAGACATATGAATGTCTCCCTCCAAACCCTGAACTTGCGGCAGCTCATTGAGCGCTTGATCAAGCAAGGATGCAAACGCCCGATCCTGCACGCCTACGCGGGCTAACAATGGCCGAATACTGCCACCCTCTTGCTGATACATCGCCGCCAACACGTGCAATGGTTCAATAAATTGATGGTCACGACCGAGCGCCAAGCTCTGCGCATCGGCCAACGCCAACTGAAACTTAGATGTTAGTTTGTCCATTCTCATGGAAGCACCTCTATAAACGGTTTTTTATTACCCTTTAAATTGGGGCGATGACGACCAAATACAAGCGCGTAGGCCGCTTTGCACCGCTTGCCCGCGTGTACTTCTGCTATTATTTGGCCATCGAACACCTGTGTGCGCCTGCAGCCGCCTCGAACAACATGAAACTTCCTCGCAAAAAAGTCATACGCTCTCTCGTTAAACTCTGTTTAAAAGAAGATCTCGGTAGTGGCGACCTCACGGCCCAACTGACCCCAGCGCAAAGCATTATTGACGGTAAAATTATTACGCGTGAAGACGGTATTGTGTGCGGTACAGCATGGGTAGACGAGGTATTTAAGCGCGTAGGCCGAATGCACCACACGCACATCGATATCGAATGGCATAGAGCTGATGGCGATAAAGTGGTGGCTAATCAACGACTTTG
>CAYGNS010000561.1:0-2205 GCA_964351295.1 uncultured Gammaproteobacteria bacterium | reverse complement strand
GGTTGATGTGCAACCATAGTGTTTGTCATTCCTGTAGAGGGCCAACAACGTCATCCGCGCCGTCTCCCCCGCGAAGGCGGGGGCGGGGACGGGGATCCATTATCTGGCACGATGCTAGGCCATGGATTCCCGCTTTCGCGGGAATGACAAAACTTTGCTAGTTAATGGATTCCCACTTTCGTGGGAATTACGAAATGCGTGGGAATGACAGGAAGGGGCGGCAGGCGCTCTTGATACAAAACATTATTTATAAAGATGACCAATACAGAATCTAGCACCTCGCCAGCAACGCCATTAACTCCGGCCTTTAATATCGGCTTAGCTTATGCCGTTTGTGCGTACCTAATTTGGGGCATAGTGCCTATTTACTGGAAGCAGCTTGCCTATGTGAATAGCTTCGAGCTCGTGGTCCATCGCATGCTGTGGTCGTTTGTGTTTGTGGCCGCGTATGTGCTCTGGCGACAAGATTGGCACGTGCTCAAGATCTACTGTAAAGACACCGCGTTGATGCGCCGCCTAACTGCCGCATCGCTGTTATTTTCCACCAATGCAGCCATTTTTATCTGGGCCGTTACTTCTGGGCACTTGCTCGAAACGTCGATGGGTTACTTTATAAACCCTCTGTTTAACGTCGTATTAGGCGTGCTTATTTTCGGTGAACGATTACGCCGTTTGCAGTTGCTCGCCATCGCCAGCGCAGCCGCTGGGGTGCTGTACTATGTGGCAACGTTTGGCGCCGTACCCTATGTGGCGCTCTCTTTGGCGCTCACGTTCTCTTGCTACGGCGCTCTTAAAAAGACCATCCCGATTCCAGCCGTGCATGGCATGGCAATCGAGACGGCCATTGTGGCCATTCCCTGCGTGCTGTATTTGCTGTTTTTGGAGTGGCAAGGCGTAGGCGTATTTGGGTCGAGTTTAACCACCGACGTAATGCTCGCGTTGGGCGGGTTTATCACTCTAATGCCATTGCTGCTGTTTGCCAGCGCGGCGAAACTCATCACCATGACGGCATTGGGCATTACGCAGTACATAGGCCCAACGCTGCAACTACTAATTGGCGTGTTTATTTACAATGAATTTTTCGGCCAACCACAGCAAGTCGCGTTTGCCTGCATTTGGTTGGGTATTGTGATTTACACCATCGACCAAGTCCGGTTTGGTCGCCAACGCCGTCGCACGCCCCCCATTTAATCTGGGGGCGACCGCTACTTACGTGCGTCTTTAATGTACATAGCCGAGTCGTTATGGCGCATTTGAATTTCAAATAAGTCGCTCGCCCGTATCAAATCGCTCAAGCGTTTGTAACCATAGTTAATGGCCGAAAACGAACTGTTGTTCGACACATAAGCACCTACTCTACTCAAGTTGGCCCAGTCGTCGTCGCCGGAGGTTTGCTCCACCGCATTGCGCAAGAGCTTTACCAAACCAGCATCGCGGCGTAAGGCCGCTTTGCTCTCTTTGTCGGGGGCCTTTTTGTCGACCACTTTCTCTTGAATCTCTACCAAGTTTTCGGTGTAGATAAAGGGCGAGCAAGCATCCACAAACGGCTTAGGCGTTTTGCGCTCACCAAAGCCATACACTGGCAATCCATTCTCTAAAATGCGCAGCACCAGCGGAGTGAAGTCGCTGTCGCTAGTCATCAAGGCAAACGCATCGACATTGCCGCTGTAGAGCAAATCCATGGCGTCGATGATCATGGCGGCATCGGTGGCGTTCTTGCCGCGCGTATAGGCAAACTGCTGCATGGGACGAATCGCGTTGGCATGCAAGCGATCAATCCAGCCCGACAACGAAGGGTTGTTCCAGTCGCCATGCGCATGCCGGACATTAACCATGCCATATTTAGCGAGCTCTTCGAGCACACCTTCGATGGAATTATGACTGACGTTATCGCAGTCGATTAACAGCGCAATGCGTTTGGATTCGGACACTCGGTCACCTTTGCAAATAAATGTGGAAATCGCAGTTTAACAGACCGCAGCCCGCAAGGCTTAGCGGCTTAAATAAGCCATTGCCTCTTCCATGCCTTTTAGCGATAAGGGGTACATGCGATCAGACATTAGATCCTGGATGATCTTGGTGGAATGGGTGTGTTCCCAGTATTCCTTGGGCGTAGGGTTTAGCCACACGGCTTGGTCGATGTGGTGGGTTAAACGCGTTAGGCTATGACTGCCGGGCGCGGGCTTCATAAGATCTCTGGGGGAG
>CAYGNS010000560.1:1547-2209 GCA_964351295.1 uncultured Gammaproteobacteria bacterium | reverse complement strand
CCAACATTCGCATCAAGAAACCACTGAGTTTGTGCGCCGGCATCAAGCAACGACAAGAAGTCGCTGATACGTTCTAGATCGAGTGTTTTAAGCCGTACTTGCCCTACCCCGTCGCTGACGTTAACTTCGAGATCGTCTTTGCCCAACAAAGGCTTGGCACCCCCGCCCAACACTTCTAATTCAGCATCCCACTCAGACTGCTCTACAATATCGCCTTGAGTAGCCAAATTAATGGCTAATGAACCTTTCTCTGAGGTGGCAGCTGCGGTTACTGTGCGCGCTTCGTCGAGCCGATCAAAGACGAAATTTATATCGCTATATTGCTGTACTTGACCGTTGGCTTTGCGCCAGATTACGGTGCCATTGTGCACCGCGGTATTGCGCTGGTCCAAAAGCCAGCGCAGTACGCGCCGCTTATCATTCGTATCTAACCCACCCCGCCCTAAGGTAAATCCCGCGACACGGGTCACGCCGCTTTGCGACGTGTCAATTTCAATGATGGGTGAATCCAACGCAAGACCTTCCAATTCCGGCCATAGCCATAAGAAAGACCAAGGGTTAATTCGCGCGCTTAAACGGGCGAATGCCAAGGTTGGAACATCGGGGGTATCACCCTCCACCCTTAGTTGCTCGACAAGCAAATGCAGTCGTCCCGCGCGCCA
>CAYGNS010000560.1:0-1537 GCA_964351295.1 uncultured Gammaproteobacteria bacterium | reverse complement strand
ACTGCAGCTCGGCGTTAGCAAAATGCACTTTACGGCCCGCGAAGGTTTGCTCCAAGCTATCCTGCAAGCGCGTTTGATCAGCCATCAATTGGCTAAGGTAACCTCCCACAAATAGCCACGCCGCGACATACAGCGCGACAAGCGTAAAGACTATTCTGAGGAGAATTTTGGTCATGAAATGCTCAACAATGTGTGCTTAAAAATTGTCTACAGACTATGGACCATGGACTATCTAAACTGGGCAATGGTCTGTCTTGTAAGTTTATACACAAAGCAAAATAAGTTTAAAAAAGTGCGGTTGCGCGTACCTTGTTTTTCTAGTTCTTGGTTTTTTAGTTCTTGGCTTTTTATTTCTGATGCTTCAGGGCTCTAGGTTTACTGATCGGACCCGAAGAGCCGTGCTACGAGTGCAAAAGAATAGCGTATTGTGGTTGGGTATTGTGTGCTTGCTCGCTTAACGTTAATTCACATTCAAACTCAGTTCGAAGCTTAACCAATTCAATGGCTAAGGTGGTAGACAACTCGTGCAGCACAGCGTGATCGGCCTTAATAGTGTACGCAGTTGCCGAGTATTTTCGAGCGCTTGCGGTCAATTCATGCACAATTTGATGAGCAATAAATAAGGGCGTAAACACCCGCCCGCTTCCACCACAGGATGTGCAGGGCGCATGCGACCATTGCTGCAACGTGTTACCACGCCGACCACGCTGCAGCTCCACTAAACCCGACGCCGAAAAACCGCTAGGCAGCCTAACCTGCGGGTCAGATTGTAGCGCTTCGCGCAGCGCCGAGAGTATACGTTGTCGTTGTTGCTCTGACTCCAGATTTATAAAATCGACCACGAACAATCCACCCAAATTACGCAATCGGAGCTGCTCCGCCAGGCTCACGCACGCTTCAAGGTTAGTATTGATGGCAACCTCTGCTGCGCTCGTTTGCACCGCTGAACCCGAGTTAACATCAATCAGAGTCAGCGCTTCGCTTTCATCAAACACGAGACTTCCGCCACTAGGCAAGGCCACTTCGCGCTGCGAAAGTGATTGAATGAGCGTGTCAATGCCCCAGTGTACAAACAATGACTGGGTATGGGTATGCACCTGCCAGAGTGTCGATTCGCTTAAATCATGCTCGGCTAACCAGCGCAAGGGCTGTAGAGCAGCGATCTGACACGGCAGCGAACTAGCTTGGCTAGCGCGTACCACTCGCTGCACCAAACTTGGGGCCTGCAAAATCAAGTGTGGCTTACTATTATTGGCCGCACGCGCGAGGCTTGTTTGCCACAGCGTGTGGAGCTCCAATGCTTCATCGAGTAAGGCTTGCTCGCTAAAATCAACCGCGTCCGCACGCACGATAAAGCTTCCTTGGGCCGCATAGTGCTCCAACCATTTAAGCACCAGCTGACGCAGGACACGTTTCTTACTGCGTTCCACAATTCGCTGGGAGACAGTCACTTCGATGCCATTAGGGCAATAAATGAGCCCGACCCCGGGCAAGGTAATGTCGGTACTCACGCGCACTGCTTTGCTCGACGTGGCAA
>CAYGNS010000559.1:0-2209 GCA_964351295.1 uncultured Gammaproteobacteria bacterium | reverse complement strand
GCCATGCCTTTATCACTGGTCGCATGAGTAGGATGGATTGATGCGGCGATACTCAGTTCTTTAAAGCGGCCAATGTCGGTGGCGTCAAGGATCTGAGCGTGTTCAATGCGGTGTCGCATTTTAGCGCGAAGCGGCGCGTCCTGAAGTCGTTCAAACATATCGAGCATCACCCGATTGGCGCGATCACCTATGGCGTGCACATTGACCTGATACCCATGAGCCATTGCGCGCACCACGTGATACTCCAATTCTTGCAGCGTAAAAAGCAAGTCTCCTTTATGGCCAGGCATGTCACTGAAATCTTCCATCATCGCGGCACCGCGGGAACCCAAAGTGCCATCAACCAGAATTTTAACGCTTCTGATTTCCATCATCGCTTTGTCATCAGTAATAATGCCCGCTTCCAGAAACTCATCATTGCTTGGGTCTAAAACATTGAGCATTCCGTAAACCCTTGCAGGCATGACTTCTTTTTCCCTTAACGCTATGAGTGCGCGCACCTCATCCGCCTTGATACCTGCATCATGAGTCGATGTCATACCAAGCCTAACCATGTCATTTAATGCTGTTAGAATTTCGGCCTGCAATACGTTGTGATCGTTTGCCGGCATTTTGTCGATCACTAAATTCATGGCAGTGTCGACCAAAACACCGGTCGGTTCGCCATTTTCGTCTTTAAGAATTTGCCCGCCTTGTGGTTCGGGCGTATTTCGGTCGATACCAACCAATTCCATCGTCTTGGAATTGACCCACACCGCATGACCGTCAATGCGGTTAAGAACGATTGCAATATCGGTCGTCAGTACGTCCAATGTAGCCTTTGTTGGAAACATTTTATTTGGCCAATGTTCCTGATTCCAGCCCCTACCCCACAACCAGCCTGATGTGTTTGGCCGCGTGAGAAACTCACGCACCCGGTCTTGCGCGTCCGCTTCGTCCGTTGTGCCAATAAGATCAACACTGCTAAGCGCACGACCGTGCCACGAAATATGCCCGTGGGTATCGATAAGCCCAGGTAGAACAGCCCTTCCGCCGCCATCGATCATGTCATCGGCCGTCATATCCGGCTTTTCGCCAAAGGTGCGCACCACTTTACCGTTGGCAAACTCTATCGCAGCAAAAGTTTTAAGAGCGCCACTTTCTATGGTGTAGCCCTTGATGTTATAGAGCAGTGTATTTGCCTGCGCTGTTGTAAAAGTGAAAGTTAAGGTAGCAATAATCCCCAGTAGATATTTCATTTTATTTTCTAGATTTCCAAATTGCTTTTATTAGAATGCATAACGCCCTACTACTTCTAACGGCGACTATCATAGTTAGTTCGGCTATTTGCTCATAAGAGCCATTTGGCGCTCAGCGTAGTGATACGCATATTGCAACCGAATCGAGTTCCATTAAACACGTTTGACTCGGGATGGCTAACACTGTGAGTATGCTTTTTTGATCCAGCCTTGGACTTCTTCATCAAAGTCCTCAATTGATTCAAGTCTAACTCGATGGCTACACATTGCATTATAGATTTCAAGGCGCTCAGTAGGCTCTTCGCCCTTTAGGGCCAGGCCTAAGTCGATACGTTTATTAGTGGCTGGGACAATTAAGGCAAATTGTTTGTTGCGCCGCAAACTGACGCTCGTTTTTTTGGGCGCAACCTCTATATCTGATCCTAGTTTCTCGACGAACTCTACAATCACATCATGCAATTCGCGAAGGTGCTCCTTGCCGCCCGAATACTGCGCTGTAACTTGGTCCACCTGAACATCCTTCTCAAGAAACTTAGCCGCGATTAAATTTGCAAAGCCATGAGTAACATGGTGTTCGGACTTTAAATATTTGACGATCTCGCCATGTTTTTCCAGCTTATTGTTGGCAATAATTACCTTCCACTGATCAAGTGACTTGCCCGTTTTTTCAGGGATATTAGAAAGCATAGTAGCAAGCTGATCTTCTAGAGATGCTGACATAGAAACTCCTCTCTCATATTTTTGAAATTTTCTAAAACGTCGATTTTTTCACTTACACAGTTGTGGCGTAAAAGGCGAATTTAAAAAAGGAATCTACACGGTCAGACTCGATTGAAAATAGCCGAAATGAGTATGTCAAAGTTGTTGGCTTGCCACTAAGTTGCACTTGGCGGATATCTACTATCTAATTCGGCAGCGTCTCACGGAGTCAAGTTATATGATAGGACTTAAAGAAATGGACCTCACTCACA